>CAXHHE010000001.1:0-37674 GCA_964016365.1 uncultured Bacteriovorax sp.
AGATAACTGAGCGTCTCGTGGGCTCGGAGATGTGTATAAGAGACAGGATGTAACTTTTACTCAGAATGGACGCCAGATGACCATTATCAATACCCACCTGGATCACGTGAAGAGTGAAACCAGACAAAAGCAAATTGAAGTCCTGATCAAAGAGATCAAATCTTTAAGCTCGCGCGACGTGATCATCATGGGCGATTTTAATGAATCACCAACGACAACACTTCTAGAAACTCTGGTTAATAGTTTTAATTTAAAAGACCCATGGAAAGAAAAGAAACTTCCCGAGGAAACCAGTCATCATAGCTTCCTCGGCGACAAAATGCTTGAAGGCGAGCGCATCGATTGGATTTTAATTCCAAAGAGTTTTAGTTGTGAAGATATCCATCTGGTAAAAAACGCAAGTGCTGAAGGGCTTTTTCCTTCAGACCACTACCCGCTTTTAGCAACGGTCAGCGACACTCATTCCTAAGTGAAGATAAGTCTCCATTCCTTTTTTAGTATTCATCAGAATGTCTGCGCTTGGCTTCCATTTACCTTTTTCACCAATCACGATCACTGTTGATCCACCAAAAAGAAAATATCCTTTTTCTTCTCCACGAGCGAACTCTCTGCCTTTATCTAAAGGTTTTGACTGGATGATTTTCCCAACACAGATTGCTCCCACTTCGATGTAAGCAAGCTTGCCAAAATTCTTTGTTTCAAGAATGGTGACGTGTCTTTCATTCGTAATCAGAATATCTTCTTTTGACTTAAGAGCTAATGGGTTTACTGAATGGTAAAGCCCAGAGACGCGGTAGTCGTCGACGATTTTTCCATCGTCTGGGAAATGGTAGCGGTGATAATCCACCGGGCAAAGCCTTGCAAGCAACAGTGGCCCGTCTTCAAAAGTCGATTCCCATTTGCTATTAGCAATTAACGCTTTTGGTTTTAAGTTGTGACCTTTGACTGGCACAGTTTCGTTATCCAGAACGCTCTCATAGCCGTAATAACGAGCTTCACTGAAAGCTGCCATCTCAGATGGGCTTTCAACAATGGGACGTTTTCCCGGGCGGAAACGGCGGATAAAAAACTGATTAAAAGTTGAGTAAGGAGATTGTTCAGTTCTTCCCTCTTCAGGAAGATAATCATCCATTTGAATCTGGAATTTTTTAATAAATGGCGCAACTTTTTGCTGACTTAGAGGTAAGTCTTGTAGGGCCCCATAAAATTTGCTGATTGGCGCTTTGCAAATAAGATGAGAAAGCCCTTTTCCACTTGGAGATTCGTAAAGCCACTCAATAAATTTATCTCCATAAACCATCTCGTGATCTACTTTGCCCGTTACGCGGTTGTAAAACTTAATTTCCACCTTAACCCCTTGCTCAAAATGCCTTCCGGGATTATATCTATAGAGTACATTCCATGCAAGGAGGAGTTCATGCGTAAGTTAAGTCTTTTAGTTGTTCTAACTATGGCTTTAGCTGTCCCTGCGTATTCACAGCAAAATGCCAAAAAAGAAGCGGCCATGCTTCTGGACAACGAAAAAAATTCTATTAGTGTTTTCCAAAATACGGCCGATTCTGTCGTCAACGTTTCTAACCTTCGCAAGTCGAAGGGAATGTTCGATATGGACGCCACAGAAATCCAGGCCGGAATGGGCTCAGGGCTTGTGTGGGATACATCTGGTCACATCATCACAAACTACCATGTTGTCGATGGTGGTGATTCTTTCACGGTTGCTTTCAGGGAAGACCAAAAACAATACAAAGCGAAGCTTATTGGTGGTGATCCAAAAAACGACATCGCTGTTTTAAAACTCCAGGAGCTGCCAAAAAATTTAAAACCAATCATTCCAGGTGATTCAAGAACATTGCTGGTTGGACAAAAGACTCTGGCGATCGGAAACCCACTTGGACTTGATCACACATTAACCACAGGCTCTGTTTCTGCTCTTGGAAGAAAGATCAAAGGTTTTGGTGGAGTTTCAATCAACGGAATGATCCAGACAGATGCTTCTATTAACCCAGGAAACTCGGGTGGAGCTCTTCTTGATTCTCAAGGAAGATTGATTGGGATGAACGCTATGATTTACAATGCCGGAGGAGCTGGTGCTTCTGCTGGTCTTGGGTTTGCGATTCCCGTGGCAACGATTAAAGACATTGTTCCTCAAATCATTCAATACGGCCGCGTGATTCGTCCAGGTCTTGGAGTCGCCATCCTTGAAGACTACTACGCTGCCCGCTTCGGTCTGCGCGAAGGTGTTATGGTAAAATTTGTCGATCCAAAAGGACCGGCAGGAAAAGCAGGACTGCAAGGGGTTACCCGCGATCGTTTCGGCCAGTACTATATTGGAGATATCATCGTTGGCATCAACTCGGATTCAATTAAAAATTACGACGATCTTTATTCGACAGTAAACAAGTACAAGATTGGCGATAAAGTAAAAGTGAAAATCGTCAGAGACGGAAAAGAAAGAACTGTTGATGTCACTTTAGTTCAAATCTAAATTTAAAGATTAAAGTTTTTAGCCAAGAGCCCCGAGCGATTCATTTCCTCGGGGCTTTTTTTATGAAGCACACCTTCAGAATCAACCAGCCAGATCTGATCCACCACATTCTCTACCAGGCTTAAATCATGAGTGCTAAAAAGCACACCGACACATTTATCCTGGCTCACTGATCTTAAAATTTTCATCAATTCGATCTTTGAAGGAATATCTAAATATGTTGTTGGTTCATCTAGGAATAAATAATCTGGCGATTGCACTAGTGCACGCGCAAGCAGCGCTCTTTGTTTTTGCCCGTCACTTAGATCAGAAAAAAATCTCTCAGTGATAGATTCGATATTGAGCATTTTAATGATGTCGTTTACTGCTCCCTTGTCTTCTGGCGAGACTTCACCCCAGAAGTTTGTATAAGGAGATCTTCCCAGCATAATAAGCTCAGAAACGCGCAGGTAATCCACTTGCACTCTATCCGTTAAGACCACAGAGATTTTTTTTGCCAGGTCTAATTCAGAATAGGTCGAATAAGGACTCTCATCTAAAGCTAGCTCGCCTTTAATGAGCGGATTAAGGCCTGTAATCGTTTTTAAAAAGCAGCTCTTTCCTACACCGTTGATTCCCATTAGAGCAATCAAATCGCCTTTTCGAAGCTCTCCTGTGAGACCAGAAAGAACTGCTTTATGGTTAAAACCAACAGAGAGATTGTTAAATGTAATCATACAACTCTCCTGTCGCGGTATAAGTAAAGAGCGATTACCGGAGCTCCGATTAACCCAAGAATCGAATTGGTCGCCAGCGAGTATTCACTGGTAAAAATCAGGATAAGTTCAGTAAAAAGGGCCAGTGAACTTCCGACGAAAAACACTGCCGGCATCACCAAACGGATATCACTTCTCTTCATAAACGTGCGGGCAATATGAGGCGCGATAATCCCGATAAACCCAATTGGACCGCAATAAGCTGTCACGATTGCCACTAAAAATGAACAAACGAGAATAAGAATGGTTTTAAAACGTTTTACATCTACACCCATGCTACGGGCATAGTTTTCACCGATAATAAATTGGTTGAGTCCTTTTGGAAGAATGGCCAGGAAAACTAATCCTAAAAGTCCAAAACCTACAAAGTATGGAAGCTCTTCAATCGTGACTCCCTGGAAACTTCCCATCGACCACATTAAGAAATTCTTCACCTGAAGACTTGGAGTCATATTCACCAGAACGCTGATAAAACTTGCAGTAAAACTCGCAATTAAAAGCCCCAGTATTAAAAGGCTAATGCGGTTGATATTCTTTCTGACTAAAAAGGTTAACAGAAGAAAAACACCGAGAGCCCCTAACATCGCCATCAATGTCTGGCCAAAAGGAGCGATGCCCGCTGGTAAAAATGAAGCCCCCATAATGGCGATGGCCACACCTAAGCACGAGCCAGCATTAATTCCCAGAAGATCTGGTCCTGCCAATGGGTTTTGGAAAAAAACTTGTAAAAGAAGTCCCGAGCCTGCCAGCATTCCACCAGCCATTAAAGCTACGATGATTTTAGGAAAACGCAGTTGCCATAAAAGCAAATCGTCCTGAACGTTAAAGCCAGCTTCTCCATATACCAGAAGAATCGCCGCTAAAAGCGCAGTGATCATAACAAAACTAAAAATAGTGACTAAGGGTCTGTTGTTCATTTCAGCTCCTTATACCAGATTGTTTTTTCATTGGGAAATTGAGAAGGATGCATTATCGCAAAGAAATCCTTAATTAAAAGATCCGGGCGGGCAACACCTGTTTCCCAGAAATCACTAAAGCCATCTTTGTTAATAAGCTTAGTATTATTAAATAATGGCACCGACTGAAATTTTTTATAGCGAGAGTCCTTGCCCATCGCTTTAGCATCTTCCCAAGTGTTTTGTGAAAACCAGAAGTCTGGCCTTTCATTGATCTTTAAAACTTTTTCCAATGAAACATACTGAGTCTGATTACTTTGGCTTTTTAAAAGGAGCTCCCCCCCGGCATCATTGATAATAATCGCCAGGTCACTTGTCCCTCCACAAGTAGACCATTTGCCACTTTGAATATCACCTACCAGAACTTTGGATTTTTTAAGTCCAACTGCTCGCCTTTTAAATTCGTTGTAGCTTAACTTGATTTTATTAAAGAGTTCTTGGGCCTCTTTATCTTTACCAAAAAAGACTGCCTCAAAAACAATCCACTCAGCTCTCGCCAATGGGTGTCTTTCTTCAAAGTCATAATTAAGAACAATCGGAATTTTTAACTTTCTTAATTGTTTTGCTCTCTCTGCTCCTGCATTTGCAGAGTACACCATAACCAGGTCAGGCTTAAGAGCAAAAAGCTCTTCAGCATTCATCTGGTAATTGATCTCTTTAATTTTCTGCGCTCTGATTTTCTCATTAAAAATATAACGAGTTCCCTGAAAGCCGACTAGAGTGTGTTCCAGATTAAAGGCCGAGAGGAAATATAAATGAGTCGTAGATGAAGAAACAAATCTTTTTGTTTTGGATGTAAGGACGGCCAGAGTCGTTTCACACTTAAGTGCTCCATCGGCGACGATGTAGCGCTCAAGCGAAGGCGCTTTTCCGGCGTCTATGATTTTGTAATTATCGTAATAAGAAATAGTGAAATATTCAGCATAGGTCGGTTTATAAACACTAATTGGTTTAGCCGCTTCACAATCTGCTGCGTGGACCTTCAATGAAAAGGCCAGAATAAAAATGAAACAATAAAACTTCATTTAAAAAGTCTAAGGCCCCTCATTTTTATTGTAAAGTCTCCCGCTTTCTCTATAATAGAGGCAAGCTCAATTACGAATAAAAAGCAGTGAAGTTTGGTGAGATTCCAACGCTGTCCCGCAACGGTAAAGCCCGATCCCTTTTTATTCCCTATTCACCCGTGGAGGAACCATGCTTGGAAAAATCACGCACGTATCTCTTATTGCCTTTTTAACTTCACAAGCAGTACTTGCGAATGATGATATCATCGTGACTGCAGACAGAATCAAAAGCACTCTTGAAAAGTCGCCTTCAGACATTAAAGTGTTTGAACAGGATGACATTAAAAAATCATCTTCAATGATTGAACTTCTCGCAAGAGAGTCGGACCTGACACTATCACAATCAGGGCCGATGGGTGGGAACACCAGTCTATTTCTGCGCGGAACTGAATCTTCTCAAGTTTTAGTAGTTATTGACGGCATTGTGATGAATGACCCAAGTAACCCTACTCGCCAGTTTGATTTAGGAAGACTTAGTTTAAATAACATTGAGCGTGTAGAAATTCTTAAGGGATCACAAGGCCTTCTTTACGGATCAAATGCTATTGGTGGTGTTCTCGTTATTACAACGAAAAAAGGTTCCGACAAACTTAGCGGATCTGGTTTTGTTGATTACGGAACTCACAACACTCTCAATGCCGGAGTTAATGCTCAGAAAAAATTTAACCATACATCAATGAGTTTTGGGGCTGACCACTTAAAAACAACAGGTTTTTCAGCCGCTAATGACTCCCTCAATCCTAACGCTGAAAAGGACGGCGAAAAAAGAAGCACTCTTTCGGCCGCTCTTGCTCAAAGTATTTCCAGTGGAGAATTCAACATCAACTACCGTTATGTGAATGATGAAGTCGATTTGGATAAAGGAGGCGGTGCCGGCGAAGACGATCCAAACGACTCACAATTTACTGAACAGAAATTTATGAAGGCCGGATACACTCAGGCCTGGTCAACAGGAGAAACAACTCTAAACTTGACTCGTTCTGAACACCATCGCACCTTAAACGTCAGAAGTGATAATAAAAACACCACGGCTTCCTCAACGACAAATAAAGGTGAAATAAACGGTGTGGCGCTCAACCACACTCAATACCTTAATGATTTCTTCACTCAAAACTACAACTTCGATTACCAACACGAAGAAGACCAAAAGAAAAACACCAACGAAAATTTCAGTTTTTTCTTATACAATCGTCTCGAGTTTGGACCAGCAGTGGCCAATGCCGGAGTCAGATTAGACAGCAACCAATCCTTTGGTGAACACATCACTTATAAAATTGCTCTGATGCATTTTTTCACTCATTTTAATTTGAAGATGGCGTATTCAACTGGCTTTAGGG
This sequence comes from uncultured Bacteriovorax sp., assembly GCA_964016365.1. Taxonomy (GTDB): domain Bacteria; phylum Bdellovibrionota; class Bacteriovoracia; order Bacteriovoracales; family Bacteriovoracaceae; genus Bacteriovorax. The sequence goes on from CAXHHE010000001.1 coordinate 6,598, forward strand.
CGCCAAGCTTAAATCAACTGCACGATCCGACTTACGGAAATAAAAACTTAAAACCAGAAGACAGCCAGACTGCGGAAATTGGATTTGAAGTTCCAGTGACTGAAAATGGCAAATATATCGGGACACTTTTTTATACTGATATTCAAAACCGTTTAAGCTATGATCCGGTCACTTTCGTCAACCAAAACAGAGGAAGCGCCAGAATCATTGGTTTAGAAAATGTCTTCAATGCTAAATTGATGGAAGGATTAAACTCTAACACTGCTGTGACCTGGCTTTCTGCTCGCGACATGACGGCCAAACAAAAGCTCGCCAGACGCCCGAATATCAATGTTAAAACGTCAGTCGATTTCACTCCTTCCAATAAGGAGCTAGTCAGTGTTGAAGGAGATTTTACGGGGAAAAGAAACGATGTCGACAACCTTGGCAACACGGTTCACATGCCATCGTACTTGATCTTTAATTTGCGATACGAAAGAGAATTCAGAGAGAACACTTCTATTTACCTGAAGGTGAAAAACCTGCTCGATAGAGACTACGAAGAAGTCTACGGCTATGGAACAGGTGGAAGAATGGCTTCAGTTGGACTTAGGTACGTTTTCTAAGTCATGTTCGGGTCCATCGCATCTCTTACTCCCTGACCAATAAGGTTTAAAAGTGTGAGAACAATGAACAGCGCCAGTGACGGGTAGAATGCTAACCACCATGCGATGGTATAGTTTTTCTGGGCCTGGGCCAGAAGCTCTCCCCAACTTGGCGTTGGAACCTGAAGGCCAAAGCCCAGGTAATCAAGAGCTGCAAGACCTACGATTTCCGCTGCGATTGTAAACGGCGCAAACGTGATAATCGGAGTTAATGAGTTCGGCAGAATATGCTTAAAGATGATCTTCATATTTGAAGCCCCAAGAGACTTGGCCGCTTCAACGAATTCGCGGTTTCTGTTTTTTAAGAACTCACCACGCACGTAGTATGAAATGTTAATCCAGGCGAACACACATGAAATCAGAATCAGCATTCCCAATGAAGGAGTGAAGATTGAGATAAGAATAATAAGAAGGAAAAACTGAGGAACAGTGCTTAGGACCTCAACAATCCTCTGCCCGATGAAATCCACTTTCCCGCCGAAGAATCCCATCACTCCACCAAGAACAGTCCCGATAGAAAGTGAGATAAACCAAACAGCAACAGCATAAGAGATACTGTATTTGAATCCATAAAGCAGTCGAGTAAACACGTCACGGCCGCGGTCGTCTGTACCAAAGATATTTGTTTCAGATGGAGCCGACGGATAAGAATCTACTTTTGAGTTACTTTCAAACGGGTCCCATTGAACGATTGGCCATAAAGCATAATCGCCTTTCCCCATTTGCAGGGCACGGTAATCCACATCCAGAGCATCTGTGATCCCGAAGTCAGAGGCATTGTAGTCCTTGAAAATCGGGAAATAAGTCGTTCCATGATAACTGATCATCAATGGGCGGCTGTTAGCGATGAATGGTGAAAGAAAAGTCGCTAGAATTAAAAACACTAAAACAAACGATGAGATCATCGCTGATTTACTCTTTTTGAAAATCTTCCAACGTTTACGAGTTAGTTCATTAGTTATGTAACGTTCGATCATTTGAAATCAATCCTTGGGTCAACAGCAATGTAAGCTAAATCGCTGATCAGGTTTCCAACTAACATGAGCACACTCTGAATAAAGATCAGACCCATGATAACGTTATAATCTCTCTGAAGGATCGATTTATAACTTAGAAGCCCCATCCCATCTAATTGGAAAATGCTTTCCAGAAGAAGAGAACCAACGAAGAAAACTGAAATAAATCCACCGATACCAGTTACGATTGGGATCAATGCATTTCTTAGAGCGTGTTTCAGGTAGACCACTTTTTCAGGAACACCTTTTGCGCGAGCAGTACGAATGTAGTCCTTTTTTATTTCATCCAGAAGCGAGTTCTTCATTAGCATAGTTAGAACTGTGAAAGATCCAATCATGTAACAAATTAGCGGAAGGATGAAGTGGTGAACGCGGTCGACGATTTTCCCCCAAAGAGTCAGATCGTAATAATTGTCAGAGTAAAGTTCGCCCATCGGGAACCAGTTGTAGAATCCTCCACCAGCAAAATAAACGATGAGGAGAATGGCCAACATAAAGCCCGGGATCGAATAGAAAACAAAGAGAAGAAAACTGGAAACATAATCAAACGTTGTTCCGTGTTTTACTGCCTTAATAACCCCCAAGACCACACATACCAGATACGACATGATCAGGGAGACAACTCCGAACTGTAGAGACACGGGAAGCTTGCTGGTAATAACATCAAGAACCGGCTCTTCGTAAGTAAAACTCTCACCGAAATCAAGCTTGGCGATATTCTTCAGCCAGATCCAGTAACGGATATGCACCGGCTTGTCGAATCCATATTGTTTTTTAAGGGCAAGAATAACCTCTTCAGAAACAGCACTACTCTTAGAGTTGTCGCCGCTACTTCTTCCTTCATTGCCCATTCCACCGAATTTCATCTGCTGAATTCGCTGTTCGATTGGGCTACCAGGAGCAAGGTTAATGATAACGAATGTGACCAGAGTGATCCCGAGCAAAGTCGGGATCATGATCAGTAATCTTTTTAAGATATAAGTAAACAAGAAAAACCTCTAGTTATTTAGCAATCCACCAGTAATCAGACCCGATAGAGTAAGTGTATGTATCTTTTTCTTTACCGATGCGGTCTGTATGAGCGTAGAACTTAAACTTTCCGTTAAAAAGGAAGATATAAGGAACGTCTGCTGCAATTGTTCTATAAACTTCGCGAAGTTTTTTAACTCTTGTCGCTTTATCCATAATTAAACGAGACTCATCAATAAGCTTGTCTACTTTTGGATTGTTGTATTGAACAAAGTTTGATCCAGCGTTAGCAATAGACTCTGAGTGCCAGATTTGTTTTGGATCCCAATCAAGGTCTCCACCACCCCATGCTAAACGAACTGCTTCGAATTTTCTTTCATCAAGAAGTTTAATGAAGGCGTTCCACTCAACAACTTTTACCTGAACATCAACACCAACTTTCTTAGCGTCTTCCTGGAACGTTGTCAGGAATTTTACGAAGTCTGGAAGTGGCTCAAGGATTGTGAATGAAAGCTTAACTTTCTTACCATCGATCATCTTATCAAGGATTCTATCCCCGTCTGTATCTTTCCATCCGTCTTCAGTTAACTTCTTAAGAGCTAGCTTTGGATCGAATTCAAGAGCTTTAACTGTTGGATCAGCATAGTCGGATTGTTGGTACAGAGGCCCAGTTGCCGGAAGAGAGAAGTTGAAAAGAAGTTTTTCAATCATCTTCTTTCTATCAAACAGGTGAACCATTGCTTCTCTTGTCTTAACAGACTTGAACATTGGGTTTGTCAGGTTGAAACCTACGAAGGCATAACCTGATACTTGTTTGTTTTGAGTTTTGATCTTATGAACAGACTTGCCCCATTTAGGACCGTTTGTTTTTTGAGCGTACTCTTCTGGCTGAAGAGCTAGATAATCGATATCTCCGTTTTCAATTGAACGGATAGAGATCGTTGAGTCCTGGATAAATCTCATTGTGATCGTCTGGAAATTGTGAATTCCTTTTAGTGACGGTTCACTTCTTCCCCACCAATTAGGGTTAGATGTAAGCACGATTCTCTTAGCGCGGTCGAATTCCTTAAGCATATAAGGACCAGTTCCCACTAGAGTTTTGTTCAGGATTTTTTCCTGCTCTTTGCTCGGGTTCTTGTATAAGTGCATTGGAACAACTGTTAACCCAGCTGCAACTGTGAAGTTGTTGAAGTATGGAGTTCCAACTGTGAACTTGATTTTGTTTGGAGCTACGATTTCAGCAGACTTGATGTTTTCGTAGTAAGGCTTTAAGTGGGCTGTTTTGTAAGTGTCTTTTGGATCCATGATAGCATCAAAAGAAAACTTAACATCTTCAACTGTAAGTGGTTTTCCGTCGTGCCACTTAACTCCGTCTCTTAGTGTGAATTCAAAAGTCTTTCCGTCTTTTGAAATCGTCCACGACTTTGCAAGAGCAGGTTCCCACTCTCTTGTGTCTGGGTTTCTTGTTAATAACCCTTCCATGATCATCGATTGAACTTCACTTGCGTAAGCATCAGATGATGACAGAGCATTTAAAGTTGTAGGCGCTTGACCTAGGTTGATTTTAAACTCTCCACCGAATGGAGCTTTTGCATTTCCGACAGCGAAGGCAGTGTTCATCACGCCAAGCGCCAATGATAGAGCAATCACACACTTTTTCATTGTATTTCCACCTTTTTAAAAAATTAATACAGCTTAGAATAGAAGTGTGCAGAGTTCAATTATTTTTTGAAATAGAGATTAGAGTCTAGAGACCATCTATCGAGTGTAAGATTCTCGTCTTTAATCTTATACTGCTCGAGCTTTTGGTCGATTTCATCCAAACGGCGTTCCAAATCTTTATAAGACCTTAGCGAGTACGTTCTATCTTCATCCAGGGCATGGAGTTCCTTCTGCCATTCTTGTTCCAACTTGTCGCGCAACGTCTGATAACGTGCATTGATAGTGTTGATTCTCTCAACATGGCTTTGGATCTCTTTATTTTTCATCTCCATCTGGCCTTTAACTGCCATGCGTTTTTTAATAAGTATACCTACCACTTCACGGCCCATCTTCACGTTGTTCAGAAGGTCCTCACTAAAAAACTTAAAATAGGCCCCGGCAGTAAAATAAAGATTCTTTTCACAGAACTTCATGTCTGGAATTTTTAAAAGAATGTAATCAGCAGTTCTCCCCATGACATAAGCTTTGCACTTAAGTGTGGAGTTCTTCTCATCCCAGAATTCAATTTTATCTTTGACGTTGATGTACTTAACATTGTCGAAATCGACTTTCACTCTGACGACAGAAATATCGCGGCTGATTTTAGAAATGCGTCCTGAAAAAATCCCCTCTTCTGAAAGCTGGGCGTTTACTGTACTAGCAGTAAAGAGCAGCCCCAAAAATGGAATGAATGAACGCAATAACTTCATTCTCTTATTATCCAAAGCTATTGGATTTTCGTCCAGATGAGGAAGATTATACTTGAGTCTTTTGATTAACTATCTAAGTTTCAGCAGGAAGTAGTTTGACTGATCTTCTGCCTGGTAAAGCAGAACTTCAAACTGCCCAAGAGTGGCCATGACGTCTTTTAACTCTTGTGAGTCTTTTAGAACAACCAGGCTGCTTTTGTTTTTAAGTCCTTTAAGAACTTCGCGGTCGCGTTTTAGGTCATCGCTGAAAACGATGTTGGTTTTTTCGCTAAGCTTTTTTGCCGTTTTTAATCCTTTTGTCGCTAAAAGGTTTGTAGAAAACTCGTCCATCTTCCCTGTTGAGAAATATGAAAGTTCCTGAGAGTTCTCTGGCATATGGTTAAGCACTTCATTCCAGAACAATGCGGTCGAATCTTTTCTCTCTCCAGCAGGAGCTTCTGTACTCTTTACACTTCTTGAGTTCTTCACACCAGAAAGCGCTTCATATCTTCCCGCAGGAATAGCTTTTCTCGTCTGCGAAGAAAGTGCAAACGGAATTGCGAGTACGAAAAAAAATGCGGCGATATTAATTGTCTGTTTCATGTTCTGATTGTTCTTTAATAAGTCCCATTTCAACGTCAATATACAGATTCAGAGTTTCGAAATGCTTTTCCAGCTCTCGCACATAAGCATGCACTTTATCCTCTACTCGATTAGGCATGTCTTGTGTGTGATTAAGATACCAGCGCATTTCATCGACTTTGCTGTAAAACAAATCGAGTCCTACAAGCACTTCCTCTCCACAAAGCATCAGTTCTTTAATGCTTGTTGAATCGTAACGGTTGTTGAAAACCGCCGGGAAATGGTCTCTGGTTCTTTTTAGTGAAAACTCGTACATGTATTCGGGTGACCTGAATTTGATTCTCTCAAACAGTCTTTTGGCATCAAGCTTTAACAGCATGAGCATACGTTGCGTTTCTTCACTAATTTTTACTTTCATAGTGTTTCTATTTTACGACTTAATTTGAATTAGTCATAGAAGGCAATTTTGCTCTACGTCCGCCTGGCCATTCAACAGGAGCATTGCGGTCTTTGTAAAATTCTACTGCAACCGTCATCGCTACTTGTTTTACGTTCAGTGGAAGTTGGAAATACCTGTAGACATTTTTATTTTCAAACTTCATCGCGTTTTCAACCTCTGAAAACGAACTGATATCATAAACCATAAGCTTACCAGAGGCCATAGCACTATCAAGAAAATTTTTTCTAGCATCGTTAAATGCAAAGGCAGAAGAAAAATCATTTCTCACTACAATCACATGATGTTTTTTATTTTTATCCATGTTTTTTAAGTCGTGAGATTCGATGGGAAGTAAACTTATATTAATCTTCCCTAGTACTTCTGCTAATACATAATACGTATGATCTAGCTCGGGTTTCGTTTGAAGGTAAAAAATGTAATTAATGTGGGTTTGGTTTTCTGCACTCATGCTCTCCTATTCGGAGAAACTCAGCAAAAAATTACTTTTTTTTAATACCTGATCAAAATCTTTTGTCTTCTATTTTTCTCGATTTTCCCAATGAAAGCGATCAACATCATACCCATAATTAGGGACCCTAAGAAGTTTGCCAAAGCTCCACCTGAACCACCTGAATTTTTTGAAATATCTTCAATTGTTCCACAGGCCGCCACTTTCTTTTCTTGTGTTGAAAGAGGTGAAACATAACCAGTCGATTGTCTTTTTAATGTTTCATCAACAACCGCGTTCACTCCTTGGATATCATCAGACTGAAGAGATGTCGCAGATCCAAGGCTTGCGGCCATGACTGCACCAGAGTCTTCCGAGTGGTCAAGCCCAAGAGTATGTCCAACTTCGTGAAGAATTGTCGTTCTTAGAGTGTTACCCCAGTTCTGGCGAAGATAACTGATACCTCCGTTAAGAATGATAACTGTCTGCTCAAAGTATGTTCCTTTATTGTAGCGGATTGTAATCGCCAGAGTTCTTGAAGGATCGTATCCCGTTTCAGCTCCGAAATTATCCGACCAACGGATGTAGCTTCCTGAATAGCTAGTTGAGTTTTGAACCGCACTTAGCTCCCAGATATCTTTCCCGATGACTGATTCCCATTCGGCAACGGCCTGGTTGGCCAGTGTTTCAAGATTTTGAGCATCGGCCGCAGCTGCGAACTTTGCCATCTTTATTGGAAAAGCACGCCAGTAAAATCCATTCTTAAAATCAGAAGTGAATGTATAGGCTTGTGCGTTTGAACTTAATCCCAGAAACAAGAAAATGGCCATTAGCGAGAGGGGGATACTAATGGCCAATTTTTTTGTGTGCTTCATTTTACGTCCTTGTAAAAATTATCACTTCGTAACAACCTTCCGTCCGTGGAAAGCATTAGGAAACTTATATATCTATCTACTAACTATAATTTTGAAAAAAGAGTCGCCGAACATAACCAGACATCGTTGGATTCAAGAGTGTAAATCTCACCGCTCTTGAACTTCACAGGCCCATCTTTTACGACCTGGATTTTCTTTGAAAGGACCTTTTCTCCTTTCAGTGTCTGAATAATCTGGAAATCAACTTCGACTTTAGGGAATGCAGCTTGGGACTCAACATCCTCTACATTCGTGACTGTAGCAATGTACTTTTCAGGACAAGAAAGATTAAAAGTCGACGTTGCCAGTGCGTTTTCTACGCTAAGAGATCCAGCTAGACCGACAAGCGTAACAGCGACCTTTCCTAGTCTTAATAATTGCTTCATCCTAAAGCTCCCTACTTAAATATTCTTCCTTGAGGTTCCAAATCCTTGGTGGAAATCTTCCTTGATCTCCTATCTTTTACTATTGCAGGCTGTATGCCAAAAGGGAGAAATTTATAACGTCTTGATAGCCTAAAACCCTCCTGATTAATCAGTGACGAAAAGGCACCTAAACAGACTGTTTAGGTGTCAAAAGAAAATGTCAGACTTCAAAATTTTGACCTCATTACCTTTTTACAGAGGGAGAAAGCACTAAAGTAAACTTTTTGAAAGTCCGACTAAAGTCACATGAAAACATCAATTAAGACTCTAATAGTCGCTCTTTTTTGTACACTATCCCTCTCAGCAAACGCAGAAGACCCAGGCTCTGTCGGTCTTTACACCAGTGGCGTTTTTGCCCTGAGGCCCGTTAATAAGATAAATGAAATCCTAAACACTTTTCACGAAGAGACTCCAGATAAGAATATTGTTCTTTATATTCACGGTCGTGGAAGACATGTAGATGAAGAATGGCAGATGATTTCGAACCTGGAAAAAGTTCACAACGTGCGAGTCGTGATGTTTCACTGGCCATCGTGGTCTTCCCTATTAACTCGACCGGTGGAAAATGCCAAAGCTTCTGCCGACGAACTCTCTGTGGTTCTTCATGGAATCAAAACATATAAAGAAGAGCATCCTGAAATTTTCGAACGAAAGAAATTAACTTTACTCACTCACAGCATGGGCCATATCGTCTTGCGCGAGTACACGGAAAAACTTTATGCCCGCGACCTCAACGAAGTTTACGGAAAACCACTTTTTGACAATTATATCTCCGCTGCCGCAGATATCGGTCTTACAGATCACAAAGCATGGCTTTCCAGAATAGACTTTGCCGTACATAAACATGTTTTGATGAACAACCGCGATTTAATGCTGATTATGTCTTACCTCCTAGACTTAAAGGCAAAACAACCCCTTCTTTATAAGCTGGGACTAGGATTTGGAAAAATTCCATCTAAAAGACGTGCAGACTTCCAGGACCCGGAAGCTATCTACATTGATCTTTCGAAGTCGCTGCAAACAGATCATAGGTATTTTGAATCTGATAAGCCCATCATGAGAAAGCTCTTCACACCCATGTTAAATGGCGAAGTCTTTGCTCCCAAGGATTTAACAAAGGCGCGTGTGAAGGAAGAAGACAATATCTTCTACGTTATTGATTAGCTCTTCTGTAGGTTGCTTTCGTGTTAGTTAAAACACCATTAGAAGCGTTGTAGATCGTCGACTTTTCTAAAAGGTCACCGTTTGCTGTTTGTGAATATTTATTCACGGCCATTACTGGCAAAAAGATCGAAGGAATTCCTGGGTCCTTTTTGTATTGAACCTTAACTTCCAGGACTAATTCCTCTCCCGCAAAAGCTCCGCGCCCCATGGCCCGTACTTCCTGATCATCTTGAACGACAGTGAATTGGTTATCTAAAAGCAAAGTGTGAGTCAGTGGTCTTGAAAGAACTGAAACTTCTTCACAGCCTTTTTGAGAAAGAATAATACTCTCCCCGTTTTTATCAATATAAGAACCGGTTAAATCAGGACAAGCAAAAGCATTTGCTGACAAAAGGCCAGCTGCGATCAGGATCAATTTTTTCATTTTATTTTACTCTTCTAAAAGTTACGTAGTCGGTTCCCAGCTCAGATCCATCTTCCTTAAAAGGACGAATCTTTTCAACCAAGTTATTGAATTTATCGATGCGGTATGAAGTAATCCAGCGGACAGGAAGATCGAACTCATTACTTCCACCCCAGTCCATACGGATGTCGATGATCAGGTCATCTTTAGTAAAAGAAACTGTTGCATAGGCCGTCATCTTTCCATCTGTTTCCAGAACTCTCTCAACGTTGTCGGCAAGTAACGTGGTGGTGCTTTCTTCATCTGACCAGGTAGTGCTTTCACATTTTACCTGAGTGATTGTTTTTACGAGATCTTCATCACTGTCATAAAAAGAGCCAGTGATATTAGGACAAGCAAGGGCGCTTGCTGAAAAGGCAAGCGCAGCCACTGCAGTTAAAAACTTCATTATTGATTGACCTTCAGGCGCATCTCTTCACGGAATGCAGTTAACTGCATTGAAGAAATTTCAACGAGGCATAGAACGATCAGAACACATAGTCCTGCGCTTAAAATAGCTTCCATAATCATCTCCTTGACTAATTGCGCGCAAATCCTTCGCGCACACCCATAATAGATTATAGGGCTATTTAAACATTCAAGTCATGATTGTGACAAATTATTTGGGCCCCGAAGGGCCTATTGTAAGATAAAGATAAAATTTAAATTTTTTGATGCAAAGAAGTCATTGAAGCTAGGACGCCACCTGTCGAATTAAAAATTGTTGTGGTCAAAACGACATTACCACGAGCGTCTTTTACATAGACCTCTAAAATTTTTACAGGGATAGACGCTGGTGGCACTTCAGGAGGTAAAGGTTTTTTATATTGAATGCGGTGATCAAGAGTCAGGTTTGCCCCAATGAAAGCGGCCGCAGTAAGTACTTTGACGTCCTCATTTTCTTCCGACAATCTAAACTGTCCATCAGTGATAATAGTATCTGACCCCTCCGAACCGGTAACGGTGACACTCGCACAAGCGCTCTGAGAGACCGTATAAATCTCGTTCTGCTCGTTTTTATACCTTCCAGTGAAGTCTGTGCACGCAAGAGCAGCCGAAGCAAAGAGAGACAAACAAAGGGCCAATAGTACTTTCATAAATCCTCCTTAAAATTTATCGATTGTAAAGATTAGGCATGAGGAAGTGATGAGTGTAAATGAGAGGCCAATTGAATTAAGGAAAAAATAAGAATCAGCGACGTGGGATGTTTAATGCTGGAAATAAAAAAGGGAGTCCGAAGACTCCCTTTGATGGTTTTGTATCGAGGTTGATGAACCTATTTGGTTACATCATTCCACCCATTCCGCCCATTCCACCCATTCCGCCTGGCATTCCTGCTGGAGCGTCAGTTTTTGGAAGGTCAGCAATCATTGTTTCAGTTGTCAGCATTAGACCAGCAACTGAAGCAGCGTTTTGAAGAGCTGAACGAACAACTTTAGTTGGGTCGATGATTCCGGCAGCAACTAGGTTTTCGTATTTTTCATCGCGAGCGTTGAAACCGAAAGTTTTGTCTTTGTTGGCCTTAACTTCGTTAACAACAACTGATCCTTCAAGACCTGCGTTTGTAGCGATTTGTCTTAGAGGTTCTTCAAGAGCGCGTTTTACAATTCTGATACCGAAGTTTTCTTCTTCGTTACGGCCTTTAAGATCGTTTAGAACAGTTGAAGCGTGTAGAAGAGCTGAACCACCACCAACAACGATACCTTCTTCAACAGCGGCACGTGTAGCGTGTAAAGCGTCTTCATATCTGTCTTTTTTCTCTTTCATTTCTGCTTCTGAAGGAGCACCAACTTTAATAACAGCAACACCGCCGTCGATCTTAGCTAGTCTTTCTTTCAGTTTTTCTTTGTCGTAGTCAGAAGTTGTTTCTGCGATTTGTGCTTTAATTGCAGCAACGCGATTTTGAACTTCTGCTTTGTTTCCGTTTCCATCAACAATTGTTGTGTTTTCTTTGTCGATTGTAATTCTCTTAGCTGAACCAAGAACGTCTACACCTGAAGTTTCAAGTGACATTCCAAGCTCTTCAGAAACCACTGTACCACCTGTAAGTGTAGCGATGTCTTTTAGCATTTCTTTTCTTCTGTCACCGAAGCCTGGAGCTTTTACAGCTGCAACCTGAAGTGTTCCGCGAAGCTTGTTTACAACTAAAGTTGTTAGAGCTTCACCGTCGATATCTTCAGCGATGATAAGAAGTTGTCTTCCTGATTGAACAGTCTTCTCAAGTAGAGGAAGAAGTTCTTTCATTGAAGAGATTTTTTTATCAGTGATCAGGATGTTTGCATTGTCGAATGCAACTTCCATTTTTTCTGGATTGTTTACGAAGTATGGAGAAAGGTATCCACGGTCAAACTGCATCCCCTTTACTACGTTCAGTTCTGTTTCTGCAGTTTTTGATTCTTCAATCGTGATAACACCGTTGTTTCCTACTGTAGACATAGCTTCAGCAAGTTTTTTACCGATATCGTGATCGTTGTTTCCTGAGATCGTTCCAACTTGAGCGATTTCTTCAGAAGTTTTGATTGGCTTAGACATAGTCTTAAGTTCAGCAATAACTTTAGTAACCGCAAGATCGATCCCACGCTTTAGATCCATTGGGTTGTGACCAGCAGAAACTAGTTTAACACCTTCTTTGTAGATTGCTTGAGCAAGTACAGTTGCAGTTGTTGTACCGTCCCCTGCATCTTCGTTAGTTTTTTGCGCAACTTCTTTTACCATTTGCGCGCCCATGTTTTCGAAGTTGTTTTCAAGTTCGATTTCTTTAGCTACCGACACACCGTCTTTTGTGATGTGAGGAGCACCGAAAGATTTTTGAATAACAACGTTACGACCTTTTGGTCCTAGAGTTACTTTTACAGCGTTTGCTAGAGCGTTTACACCGTTAAGAATCAGAGTTCTTGCGTCTTCTGAATATTTTAATTCCTTAGCCATATATTTCTCCTAAATGGTTTTTTACTTTAAAAATTATTGAAGGATTCCAAGAATCTCTTCTTCTTTCATGATCAGAACCTCTTTCCCATCAACTTTTACTGATGTTCCAGAGTATTTTCCGAAAAGAACTGTATCACCAACTTTAACGTCAAGGTTGCGAACACTTCCGTCAGTTAGTCTATAGCCAGTTCCGACAGCAACGATTTTACCTTGAGAAGGTTTCTCAGTGTGGTTGTCCGGAATAATAATTCCACCAGCTGTTTTTGTTTCTTCGTCTAAGCGTTGAACGACAACGCGGTCTTGTAACGGCTTTAATTGCATAAGTCCTCCTAATAATTTGAACTCTACCAATGTGGTATCAGACCCAATGAGTGTCAAGGTTAGATCCTAAAAATTATTTTCCAGACTAACGGCAAAGGGTGTCATTTTTGCTTTTTACCGAGGACTGGAGCATTATTTCCAGCAGAGATTTTTTACTTAAAAGGAGACAAATATGGTCACAATGACTGGGATTTATGAAGGAGACAAGCACTGCACGCTAACCCACGGTCCTTCTAACACCCAAATCCATACTGACGCGCCCAAGGACAACAATGGCCGCGGCGAAGCCTTTTCCCCTACAGACTTAGTGGGTGCTGCACTCGGAAGCTGTATCCTGACAACAATGGCCATTTACGCTGAAAAAAATGGAATTGATATTAAGGGGGCAAGTTTTCAAGTCATAAAAAAAATGAAGCTCTCACCTAGGATGATTGCTGAACTAGAAGTGGCCATTACCCTACCGGCCCACTTAACGGCCGAGCAAAGGCCAGCGCTGGAAGAGATTGCGCACACGTGTCCTGTAACCAGAAGCTTAAACTCAGAAGTTAAGATTCCGGTCACATTCACATACCAATCACTTTAAATCGTACCAGTTGATTCCTACACCCATATCAACTTTAAGTGGTACGCGAAGATCGACAACATTTTCCATTCCTTCGCGTACCAGCTCTTTCATAAGATTTAATTCATCTTCTTCAACTTCAAAGATAAGTTCATCGTGAACCTGAAGGAGCATTCTTGATTTAAGATTTTTCGCTGTCATCTCCTGGTCGATCTTAATCATCGCCAGCTTAATGATATCAGCAGCTGTCCCCTGAATCGGGCTGTTGATCGCCATTCTTTCGGCCTGGGCCTTAATCGTTCTATTTTGTGAGTGAATATCCGGCAGAAGACGTTTTCTTCCATGCAGTGTTTCCGCATATCCCGTCTGCTCTGCCTTGTCTTTTAGAGTATCAAGAAAAGTTTTAATCGAGCTGAAGCGAGTGAAGTATTTATCAATGTATTGCTTAGCTTCTGTGCGAGAAATTTTTAAAGTCGCCGCCAGGCCAAAAGAAGACTGTCCATACATTAAACCGAAGTTTACTGTCTTTGCCATCGAGCGATCATTCTTAGTTACTTGAGTGATAGGAATATCTAAAACTTCAGAGGCTGTCTGAGCGTGAATATCTAAATTATCCTGGAATGATTTTAACATCGTCGGGTCTACTGAAAAATGAGCAAGAAGACGAAGCTCTACTTGAGAGTAATCGGCAGAAAGCAGAATCTTTCCCGGCTTAGCGATAAAGGCCTTTCTCACTTTCTCGCCCATCGGGCTTCGCACCGGAATGTTCTGCAGGTTCGGGTTCGTCGATGAAAGACGTCCTGTCTGCGCGACAGTCATATTGAAATTTGTATGAATGCGTTTTGTCTGTGGGTTAACCAGTTCTGGAAGGGCCTTAACATAAGTTGAAAGGATTTTTCCATACTCGCGAAAAGTTAAAAGAAGACCCGGAACTTCACTGATGTTCATTCCATCAAGTTCTTCCAGTACCTCAGCGTCTGTTGAATAACCTGTTTTTGTTTTTTTCACTGGTGGAAGGTTCAGTTTTTCAAAAAGAAGAACTCCCACTTGTTTTGGAGAATTTAAATTGATTTCCCCTCCGGCCAGTTTAAAGATTTCTTCTTCAACTTTTTTAATTTCAGTTGAAAGTTCAACTTCAAACTCGCGCAGGTAATTTGAGTTAAGAGAGATTCCCTCTTTCTCCATTTTCCCCAGTACAGAAAGAATATTAAGATCGATATTATTAAAAATATCCATCAATTTCAGGTCACTTAATTTTTGCTTAAAGATTCTCGCTAAAACAAAAATCGCGTAAGCGCGATCCCCATTTGCCTGATGTTCATCAGGGCCAGCTTCCATATCCAGGTATTCTTTCATAATGACATCGAGGTCATGACGAAGTCCTGCGTTGATATTAAAATGCGCCAGGGTCACATCAAAACGTTTTGCTTCAAATCCCCAACCGTTGATAGCTGAGTGAACGTAATCGCGTTTTAAGTTATCAGAAATCACTTCAAGGTCTTTGTTGTTCCAAAGGGCCTTAAGTACACTCTCCACTAGGTTTTGGTCAGCCGAATATGTATGAGTTTCATTGAATGAAAAATAAGTGCGCGAGATTTTTCTCGCATAAATGTCATCGCTATCAAACAGATTGTAAACCGCAACGCTCTCAGCTTGTTTTGCCTGATTCAGGATTTCATCGAAGTTATTTTCATCTAGGTCGACAACTGCAACTGAAGCGCCTTTTGTTTGATTAAAGAGCGCGCTTTCAATCGGGCCATCGTCAGTTGTTCCCCCCGTATTTTTATCTGTTTCGCGGGCAAGGTGATGCTGAAATCTCATTTCCTGAAGTTTAACCAGGATTGATTTGAACCCCAGGTCTTTTAAGAAATCAGAAAGCTCATTAGTTGGATAGAAGCTAACTGCTGTTTCTTCCGGTGTGTGACCTAAATCTACATCGGTAACGATTTGAACAAGTTTTTTTGAAAGAAGACCGGCCTCAAGATGATCAGTGAAGGCTTCAATCACTTTCTTTCCTTTCAATTGGTCGCGATTGGCGATGATGTTCTCCAGCGTGCCGTACTCTTTTAAAAGTTTAGCCGCACCAACAGCACCAATTCCTTTCATCCCTGGAATGTTATCAGATGTATCCCCTACGATTGAAAGGTAGTCGACGATTTGTTCCGGGCGAACACCCATTTTTTCTTCAACATCATCAGGTGAGTAAAGTTTGTCTTTCATCGTATCGAGAAGCTTTACGTTCCCACCTACAAATTGCATTAAATCCTTATCCCCTGAAGCGATAAAAATCTCATCAAACTGTTCTTTCCACTGGACCGCTGCCGAACCAATGATGTCATCGGCTTCGAAGTTGTCGTGGCTGAAAGTTGGCAGGTTCATTTTTTTAATCAGCTCTTCAATTAAAGCAAACTGCGGAATTAAATCCTCAGGTGGCTCAGACCTGTTGGCCTTGTAACCTTCAAAAAGTTCATTTCGAAATGATCCACCTTTAGTATCGCGGGCAAGAAAAACGTGTGTCGGTCTTTGATCAGACAAAAGCTTTAAAAGCATCGTAAACATTCCATACACTGCATTTGTCGGCACGCCTTCCGGTGAGTGCATTGGACGAATAGCAAAAAACGCACGGAAAATAAAATTAGAGACGTCGACGATAATCAAACGTTTTTTCGACATAATTTAATCCTGAATGATTGAGCTAAAAAACTAGATAGAACCAGTTGTATTCGATGTGAACCAACTTGTCTTTCGATTTTTTACACCTGCAAAGTTGTCATCGTTGGCCATAACAGAAGTGTCTGCCATTACGTCTCCGAGACGATGTCCTGAGTCGAGATTGTAGAGAAGATAAAGTTCAAAACCAATAAGAACAACTGCCAGAATCGCCCCCAAAATCCAACCGATAACCGGTAATAAAAGGGCCACTAAAAGCGGCAATGTAAAAGGCAAATTTCTGATGACTGATTGCTTGTACGAACAAGGAGAGCCGTCTTCCAGAGATTTCACAGCAAATCCCATGAACTTTTTCCCAGCAGACTGTCCATTGCTCATGCCGTCACAAAGCGACATGTAGATAATCCCCAGAACAACTCCCAATGGAAAAAACCAAATAGAAAAGCACGCCACGATAAACAGGTCGATGGCCTTGGCTATGAGACGGGTTAATTTGGCGACTCTTATCGCTTTTTCCAATAGATATTTTCTATCCATAAATCAATCTTAGTGACACACCTAAGAAAAAGCAAAGGAAAACCCTTGTTTACGTCCAACAGTTACAGAGGTGAAACCGATGCTGTATGCGAGGCATGATATTTTTTCATTTTCACCACCTTACCACTTAATGTAGAATGAATTTTACAACAAAAGGAGTTCCTCATGGGATCAGTAAATAAAACAGACGTAGCACACTTCGAATCAGACGTATTAAAATCAGATAAACCAGTTCTAGTTGATTTCTGGGCTGAGTGGTGTGGACCATGTCGCGTACTTGGACCAATACTTGACGATGTTGCTAAAGAATTAGGCGAAAAAGCACAGATCGTAAAAGTTAACGTTGATGACAATCCTGAGCTAGCTCAAAAGTATGGTATCCGTGGGATTCCAACAATGATCTTCTTCAAGAATGGTCAAGCTGCTAAAACTCTAGTTGGAGTTCAGGCAAAAGACGAAATCAAAAAATCACTTGAAGAGATGGCGTAATTTATGTTTGCACTAGAGTCGCTACAAGATGCACAGAAAGTTCTAAACGCTTTTGTTGATAACAAAAGCAACGTTGAGTTGATTAATAAGGCCATTAACCTAATGGTTGATTCTTATAAAAACGACGGCAGAATGTTCAGTTGTGGAAACGGCGGCTCTATGTGCGATGCTATGCACTTCGCGGAAGAGCTTACTGGAAGATTCAGAAAAGAAAGAAAGCCTCTAGCGGCCATGGCGATCAATGACCCTTCTCACCTAACTTGTGTTTCAAACGATTACGGATACGACTTTGTTTTCTCTCGCTACGTAGAAGCTTGGGGAAATAAAGGCGACGTCCTTCTCGCTATCTCAACTTCTGGAAATTCACCTAACGTTCTTCTAGCTGTAGAAGCTGCTAAGAAAAAAGGCATGAAAGTTATCGGCCTTCTTGGAAAAGGCGGCGGGAAGCTAAAAGACATGGTCGACGTTCCGCTTATCGTTGAATCTAACGTCAGTGATCGTATTCAGGAAGTTCATATTAAGTGTATTCATATTTTCATTGAAGGTATTGAGCGCGCTATGTTCCCTGAAAACTACTAATCAAAAAAGTAGCTCGAACGAACTCATTAGAAGACATTCAGTAAATCGCCCCCATCACAATAAAGAGCGCCGCCATATTAGTGATCAGCAGCCATTGCTTTGAATGAGTCTGGCGATAATTCATGAAAGCATCAAGCAAGAACACTTGTGCCCACAACATAAAACCTACGCGGTAAATAAACCCGCGGAAGGCATCGTTGACGTTAAAGACATCGAGTAAAAAAGGTAAGCTAAAAAGCACCAGGAATACGATCGACATGATCGAGCGCTTGATTCTCTCATCTTGATAAAAGATCAAGTCTGGCTTTCGCAATTTGATGTAAAGATCGTTCAAGAAGAGGACGTAAACAAACACAATCAAATAGTCATCGAATGACTTAAACCCTATGAAAAGCTGGCACAATAAGAGAGTACTAAAGGCCAGAAGCAATGCCATTTTCACTCGGGTCAGTTGTAAACCTGAAATGTTCTTTAACACGTTCATGGGACTAGTATAACTGATGATCTACTTTTAGCTGTGAGACTGGGCTAAGGCCTTGAAATACGGTTTGGCAGGACCTAAGACCCTGCCAACAAAGGATGTCAGAGCAAGTTGATTAGCGAACGCGCTCGATTCCCTTCTTAATTTCCATTGTGAAGGACTTTCTGTAAGGAAGGCGGTTCGTGAAACGTTTCTCATGAATAGGTGAAATCGAGATATCGCTTGGCGCTCCCGTGTCCCCTTCAATGTTCAGGTCATCAAAGTCAAATTTCTCATACTGCTTGTATGTGTAAATGACTTTTTTGTTTCCGCTCTTTCCTTCTCCGGCGATATCGTCCTGGGCGAAAAGAGTGCTTGATGAAAGAAGAAGTGCAATAAATAGTGTTTTCATATTTTAATTCCTGATAAATCTTTCTACTTTTTGAGCGTATTCACTAATAGGGCCCGATGGGCTTGAGACGTTTGATAAAACAGTCTGAGCATCAATCGGACGGTTCAGTAACTTTAGTGCAACGGCGTAGTTTAAGCCAACTGACGGAGTTGCTAGCGTTGCTTTATCAAACTTGCCGTAGATATCTACAGCACTCTGATAATCACCTTTAATCAAATAAGCTGATGCTAGTGCTGATCCTACTTCTATATCTTTTGGACTGCGTTTTTGTAGTCCTTGGAAAATGGGAAGAGCTTTTCCAACAGTTCCAAAACGAAGATACAACTGTGCCAGGTTATAAGTTGGAGTCACTGCAAATGTATTTAAGTCTGAAGCCAGTTTAAAGGCCGCAAGAGCTTTCTGGAATTTCCCTTGCTTTTGGTAAACAACTCCAAGGTTATTGACCGGTGGGATGTACTTGCTGTCGAGATCACGAGACTTATTGTAGAAAAGAATCGCCTTCGCATAATCAGATTTTAAGAAGTAACAAGTTCCTAGTTGGTTCCAATAGCTCGTGTTGTTCTTAAATTTTGTATACTGATCATCGGCAATCTTTAAGGCCTCGTCGTATTTACCTTGATAACATTTAATGTTCATCACGGTTAAAGGATCATCATTTCCTTTCAGTGCTTCTTCTAGTTTCGCTGGAGCTAAAGAACCTAAAGATTCTTTTACTAGAGCATGTGATGACTCATCCGACGAAGAGAAATCAAATTCGTCTTTATCGGCATCGTATTTTTCTTCTTTCTTCTTATCGAAATCTAACTGCTCTACCCATGAGAAGTCCTCTTCCGCTGAGCTCACTCCTCTTTTAGAAGAAGCGATTTCACGAGAGACATTCGATGTTGTCGAGCACGCAGAAAGAATTAAAAGTAATGGTAATAGTTTTTTCATTTCGCACCTGCCTTATCCATCAAAGCATTACCTTTTTCATTGTAGTACTCTGGAATAATCGCATCATTTTTAACCAGGAACCATCCATTATCTGAAGACAGGATGTTTTCCTTTTCGATTTTCTTAATTGCTGTTTCTCTGAAATCTTGCGCCTGTTTATCCAGCGGGCTTGCCAATTTCTGCATTCCTTTTTGGAAAGACGACACGTACTCAGGAGATTTTCCTGGTGGTGTGAATTCAGTGATTTCCTTTTCTAGTCCTTCGTGAGCTTCTACGATGTAACGGTAAGCTTTTACGATACCAATCCCTGAACCAAGTTCAGCAATCGAGATTGCTTCAGTCGTAATTTTATCCAGCATCACGAATTTATTCTTTAAATTCTTGTTATACTCAGCTTCCGGGAAAGCAAGTCTCACTGAATTTAATCTCTTCACCTGTTCTTCTAGTGCGTTTAAGCGGATAAGTGCAATCGCATCCAGGCCTTCCAGGGGAACATCCATTTTGGATTTTTTAGCCGTCTCAAAATAAGTCAGCATTTTACTTCTTACTTTACCAGCGTCTTCTACTCTACCAATGTTTTCCAGCTCATTAGCAAGAAGGCTTGATGGGTAAATTAACTGAGGCCACATTTCTTTTGTCGCTTCCAGTTTTTTAATCACTTCATTAAATGATCCCCACTTACTCGCTGCTGCCAGTTCGTTTAAGTGATCAAGGTAACCAGGAAGAACAACATCATTTCCCAGACCACATTTTGGAGCTTTTGCCAGAAGGTTTAAGCTCTTATCAAACTGTCTGTCTGCCAGGTAAATAACGTTAGCATTCTTAAAGTATGTCTTGATGTTTTTTGAGTTTGTTGTGCAGATCTTATCAAAGATCTTTTCACTTAAAGCTGCTGATTCAGCAAACTGGCGTCTTTGGAAAAGGTCAGTTGTAAAAAGAATAAAATCTTTTTCAAACTTCACGATTTCTGCCGGCTCCATCATTACGGCTGCGCGATCTGCCCATCCATACATTTGTTTCCATTCACCTGTTTCATAGAATAAAACGGCGATGTTATAGGCAGCTGTCTTTTTTGCTTCTTTATCAGTCTCTGGAGATTTATAGATTTGCAGGTAGCCTTTTAGAGCTCCGCGCTTATCTCCTTTGATGCTGGCCTGTTCAACTTTCTCAAACTGCATTCCCAGCATAAGTGTCTTAACTTTTTGACCATATTCAGGGTTAACTTTGAATTCATTTGATTCAATTCTTTTTGCCCATCCGAGAAGAGCAGCTTTGTTGCCCGTGTCTTTATGGAAGTCCATTACCTGCGCCAGCATTTTCTCCTGAGTTTCAGATTCTGCCGGAAAGTTTGACTTGTAGTTAAGAAGTGTTTTTTCGGCCCCTGCAATATCCTTTTTCCCCATTTGAGTTGAAAATAAGCGCTGGTAAACAACACTCGACTTTTCACCTTTTGGGTTAACGGCCAGGAATCCTTCATAAGCTGGAATCAGGTAGTCTTCCGATGTTTTTTTGCTTACGTTTTTCCCAAGAGATACCATCAGAGCATTGCTCGCCAACTCTTCAGTCTTTTTATCTTTGTTGGCCTGTGAACGCTTAATTGATTCAGCATAAAGAGGAACTGCTTTGTCATACTCGCCGATAGCAAAGTATGTCTCTCCTGTATGGAAGTAGGCCATCTGAGATTTCTCAGGAGAAAGAAGAGCGCTCATCATGAAATATTCATTAGCAGCTTCTGCTTTTTTAGTGCGAATTTCTTTTTGGTTTTCATAGGTCTTAGCTACCAGCTGCTGCTGGATAAGTGCTGACATTTTTTCAACGTTAAACTTCAAGATCTCAATTTGATCCGGGCTTAAATTTCCTTTTGAGAATTGGCTGGTTAAAGCACGGCTCGTTTCCAAGTGTTTTTGATCGCGACCGAACTTCTCATACAAACTGATAAGTTCGATATTGATATCGTTTTCTTCCTTTTCAGATGTTTTGTATTGAAGAGCATCACTTAAAGTCTTCTCAGCTGCTGCGAATTTCCCTTGAGACTTAAGGTACTTCCCTACTTTTAACATAACGTCTGAAACTGATTTACCATTCTTTTTGTAGAAGGCAATTGCTTCATTGGATTTCCCAGCTTCTGTGTAAAAGAAGGCCAGGTCGCGTTCGATACTTTTTGTCATATCAATGTATTTAGGATTTTTAGAGAGCTCATATGACTCTGTCATGACATCAATCGCTTTGTCGTGACGGCCCATTTTGAAATAAGACCAAGCTAGGTTGAAAGCATCTTTCGTCCACCACTTATCTCTTTTTGTCTTAAGTGCCGTTTCATAAAGGTTCATTGATTTATCAAATGATCCTTTGTTGAAATAAATTTCAGCAAGAGCGATTCGCGATTTATCAGCAATCACTGAATTGCTTTTTGATTCTTCCAGAGCTTTCTGGAAGAACTTTCTCGACTGCTCTTCTTGTTTTAGTTCCTTGGCATTGTACGCCAGGATGTAATAAGCATCGCCTTTTTCATCAAAGTTTTTAAAGTTCTTTAAAAGAACTAGTACGGTTTTTTGAGCTTGGTCAAAATAACGGCGCGATTCTTTAAAATACTCATCCTTGCTGCCCTTTTCTCTTTGGGCCGCAGGAACTTCAAGGTACTTTTGGTTTTCCTGATCTTTTAATAAACGGGCCTTTTCTAAAAGAACCTGGGCCATACGTAACATTAGATCCGGTCTTTTTGCACCGACTTGTTTATTAAGACGAGTGACCTCGCGAAGTTCTTCATCTAAAACCTTAATTAACTCAGCTCTTCTTTGCTCAACATCAGCTTTCGCCTCTTTGATAATCAGAGAGTTTGTTAAAAAGAGTCCTAAACAAAACGAGAGTAGCATTTTTCTTTTCATCATTACTTACATTCCGATTTAAGCGAGAATACATAGTCACCAAGTTCATCGGCCCAGAACTCGCCATTAAATGTCCAAAAGTATTGTTTATCTGTTCTACGTAAGTGAGCTACGTTCCCTCTTGCTCGGCCGTCACCGCGCATAGAGATGTCTTCGTATAACTCTGTTTTTCTCTTCGATAAAACTTCCAGCTTGATATAACTCATATCCTCGAAAGCGCGCACAACCTGAGCAGCATATAATTGAAGCTGCCCACGGATATAACTTCCAATCAGGTTTCTTTGTAAACTTAGAGACTCACGAAGGTTTTCGTTTAGAGCTCCTTTTAGAGCATCATTTGGAAGACCTTTTAATCTTTCGATTTCATCGCGTCCGTTATTAAACGAGTTGTAAAGCTCCAGGTAAGCCGGGTCTTTTCCAATTGAAGCTAGCGCCGTGCTTAGGATTTTATTCTCTCTGTACTTTCCTTCTTCGCGATCTTTAACTAGAAGGTAGTACTGACGGTAATCTTTCCCAAGAGAATCAATGAACTTCTTATAACCAATATTGGCCGTTTCGTAATACGTATAGAAATCTTCTACCGTTTTCTTTGAGTCATCCCATAGACACATTTCCATATAAGAAAGGGCCTTTAAAACTTCAATTTCCGGGTTGAAAGTGTAACTAAACACCGGTGCCTTGTACGTTACAAGCTTCCCAAGAGTACGATTGTAGTCTTTTTGATAAAAGCTGTTCCATGCCTCTTCAAACAGGATTTCCGGCCAGATATAAGATGATTTCGGAAGATCCAGATATGATGAATAGGCCAGGTCAAATTTAGCTAGAGCAAACTGAGAACGAGGAATTCCCACCACACAGTAATCGCGAGTGATATTCAGCTGTCTGATACGGTCTTTGTTGCTTTCTTTTTTTATTTGAGATTCTGCAACTTCAATACACTCTCTAAAAACTCCGGCCGCTTTGTCCTCTCTCTTACTTACAGAGTAAGCACTCCCTTCAAGCAGAAGAGCAAATGGTTTTACCGGGTGCCAGTCTTCAATCTTGCGGTCAAGATACTTAAGGGCCTGGTCAAACTTACCTTGGCGGAAGGCCTTTCTCGCCAGGATGTAACGGATTGTTGGTGCATTTGATTTCTCTAGGATATTTGCTGGAAGAACCTCAAACTGCTTAACCCCAACCTGAGTGATAAGTTCATCAAGAACTTTATCAAGAGCTGCATCGTTAACTCTATTTGTTGAGGCCATATATTCCTTAATGAAAGGAATGGCACTGAAATACATTTTGTCTTGCACTAGCTCTGCAGCTAGTTGCGGATAGCGGGATTTATCCCCCGCTTGGTAAATTCTTCTTGCACCTTGAATTGAAGCATGGGCATTCATTCCAAGGGCGAGGAAGAAAAGTAATAAACATGATTTTTTCATTTTCACTTCTCCCTAAAATCTTAGAATGTGTAACCAATAGACGCTGTCGCATCAAAGTTCGACTTGTAACTTGATCCTGAAGTAGAAATATTGTCAGCACTGTAGTGAACTGCTGTTAGATCAGTTCTCACGCTGAAACTTTCGTTAATATAAAATTTAAGACCAGCAGACCACATAATCCCGCTGTGTGTTTCTTCAGTTTCAATCCCTTCAGCTGTTTGCCCTTGAGTGAAACGAAGCTTGTTATTTTTCTCTTTTAACTGAGCGTATCCAAGACCGAAAATCCAGTCCATGTAAACGATCTTGTTGAATGTATTGATCTTGCTGTAAAACGGTGACCAAAGGAACATTGCTCCCATGTAGCTATCGACAATTCTTCTGAATGGAGTTGTCCCAGTTCCCCCTCCACCAGAGTTACGAACACCTTTTGCTGTCTCGTTTTCTTTCCCTGAGTTTTTTGAGTATAGAACTTCAAATCCATAGTCTTCTGTGAAGAAGTATCCTGCACGCCCCTGAATGGCCGTTGAATCAACGAATGCACCAGAAGTTGTGATCCCTCCACCAACGTTAATATGGGCATGATTAGCTTTTCTAAACTTTCTGTTCTGAAGAACGAAAACTTCTTTATCCGGATCAAGCCACGAGAATTCGTAAATGTCTTTTTCACTGGCGAATAAATTTGTTGTGAAAGTTAATGAGAAAAGAACTAGAGAAGCCAAAACTTTTGATTTCATACGCATCCTGCTTTTAAAATTTCCTAAAGTCTATCCAAGGTCTAGAATTTAGTACTATTTTAACACAGGACCTATGTCTCGCAACTCGTGGCAGTTCTTTTATAGTGAACGCACATTGATGAGTAGTCACAGACCGAGCAGTGATTCAAATTAACCTGATTAAGCGACTCTGTTTTTGTCCAGTTCTCAAAGAGAATTTGAGAAATTTGGGCAAGACTCATAGTTTTGTTCACCAACTTTTTTTCGTCGACATAAACCAATGAGAGGGGGATCATTTTTTCCGGAGTAAAATGCTTCAGCTTTGCATATGCGTAGCCATAACACATTAACTGGAACCAATAACTCTCTTCATTCTTTTCATCGCGAAGACCTGTTTTAAAATCCCAAACAACGACTGAATCCTGATCTTCAAAAATCAAATCGGGAGTTCCAGAAATCATCTGTCCAAAAAGAGAAAACTTAATCTGCTTTTCGCTGATGACATTTTTTCCATTGGAAATATTATTGGCCTCTTTAAACGCCCACTCTATTTTGTCTTTGTCAGCGCCACTGATTTGATCAAGGGCCATTTGATTTAAAAGCAGTTTAGAAAGATGCGCATGCACTTTCGTCCCGCGCTCCATTGAAGAGTAGAACACTTCTTCAGCTTCAATGGCCTCTTCTTCATCAAGTTTTAGAAACAATTGCCTATCAATTCCTGGAGCTGGAATTTTACAGATATTTGAAAGATAGAACTTAAATGGACACTGAGCAAGCTGGGCCAGTCTCGTTACAGATGTCTCTGCA
This sequence comes from uncultured Bacteriovorax sp., assembly GCA_964016365.1. Lineage (GTDB taxonomy): Bacteria > Bdellovibrionota > Bacteriovoracia > Bacteriovoracales > Bacteriovoracaceae > Bacteriovorax. The sequence continues at coordinate 31,748 of CAXHHE010000001.1, forward strand.
AACACGCCAAGTTTTGTTTTTTCTTCAGAAGCAATCAACCCAAGAGAGTCTTTAAGAATAATTGGGATATCGACTTCCTGATGAATCGTATTCTTTCCCAGGCTCAGTGTTCTTTCTGTTAAAACATCTGAAGCTGGAGCGAGTCTCATGGCCCTAATCCAGTGATTGCTCCCCGGTGAAAGTTGTTTTTCTTTCCCATCGATATTGGCCCACAGGTCAACCCATCCCAGGTATTTCACTGCACGTGTACACGCTACATAAAGAAGCCTTTTACTTTCAGAGAATTCTTTGGCGCGGTCCAGTTCTGCTTCATAGTAGTAAACTGGTGATTTATAAAATTTCTTTTGATTGTAGGCCTTTTTCCATCTAAAACTTTTTGGTAATTTCCCAACAGTTTCAGTTTTCCCCATCTGCAACCCATTGCTATGAATCCCGCCCAAAAGAACGGCATCAAACTCCAACCCTTTTGAAGCATGGGCAGACATAATGATAACTCTTTTAGCTCTTGCCCCATTCATTAACTCAAGCGAGTACTGCTCCTCACTTTCTGTTGAAAGCAAATGGAAAACCTTAATTGGATCTTCATTACACACGCGGCATATAGAATCAATGAGTGCGCTGTTTTCTTGATATTGAGAATTGCTGATTCCAAGTGAATAAACCAGTTTATGGAAGGCAAGGCGAAGCCCTAAGATCGCGAGGTCCCCTAAGAACTTTTCTTCGATTTCTTTAGCAGTGCTTTTTACATTCAGCACTTCTAAAAGTGAATTAAGCAGGAAATGAGTCGAGCGAAGTTTCTTTTCTTCATTAAGATTAAGCTTTAACTCTATCGCTCTTAAGAATAAATTAATGATCGGGTCTTCTGCATACTGCACTTTAACCTGAGCACTAAAGGCCACTTCGTTTTCTGCCAATAAATCTAAAAGAAGCGCGCTTGGACGAAGTTTGCGGTAAAGCACGCAAACACTTTGCATATCATCACGGTTTAAAAGCTCACGAATGATTTCATAAAGGGCTTCAGCTTCATAAAAATCCAGATCGAGTTTTTTATCGCTTTCTAATCCTTCAATCTCTGTCCTAAAACGCTCAACCTGTCCTAAAGTATTTTTAATTTCTGGGATAGTCTGAGGCTCCATTAAAACCGTGTTCGGGTCTTGCCCTTCAAAGCCATAACCTAACGGGAAAACCGTTTCAAAGAAATGGTTATTAAACTTAATGACTTTTCCAAATGACCTGAAATTATTTTTCAGCCAGATATTATTTTCAGTTCCCAACATTTCTGAGCATTGGTTAAAAACCAGAAGCTCTCCGCCTCTAAAGCCGTAGATCGCTTGTTTTTTATCCCCAACACAAAACAGTCTCTGATGGTTATCACCAACCAGGTGCTTAATGATTTCATATTGAACTGAAGAGGTATCCTGGAATTCATCGACAATAAAGTAGTCGTAGTTCTTTTTTATTTTTTCTCTAATTTGCGGATGTCTAAGTCCAACACAGGCAAAGTACTCCAGATCGGAGAAGGCAAAACCTTTTTCCAGGAAGTAGTTTTCATCAATAAAGTTGTAAACCTCTTTAAAAGTTTCAACCCATGACCAGTAAATATCGTAGTGATCAATGAAATTGGTCAGGTCTTCATGAATCTCTCTTAATTCTTTAACTAATACTTTTAATTTTTCCAGAGCATACTTCTGGTCTTCATTCATCGCTTTAACTTCGCGAGGAAGAGTTCCCACACTCAAGGCCCATTGGGCGTATTCGCGGAAATTCTGGGCCTTAAAACTTCCAAGTCTTGAATAAAGTTCATCATAACTTTGAAGAAAGACAAACCATCCCTTCTCTCTTTCTTTGACGTCAGCGTTTATATCAATTGATGAACTAAGGAATTCTTCCAGATCAAGTGTCGAAATCAAATCATTGATAAATGATTCCAGTTCTTTTTCTGGAGAGGTTTTAACTAATGGCTCTTTCCACATCAGCCTTAATTCAGGTGAATTATAGATTTCAATCATCGCTCCGATCAAGGCTTGCGAGTTCGCCTGAAAGATTTGATTTAAACGATTATTCTTAGAGATAAACCACAAGTTAAAAAGATTTGAGATTTTATTTTTAAATTCCACACTGCTTAAAATCTGGATGTCGCTACCGACATCAGCAAAGTAGCCTTGAGATAAAAGCTGATGACAAAAAGATGAGATCGTCGTGATGTTCATCATCGAAAGATACTGCCTGATAAGCGACCAGTACTCCAAAGTCTTTGCATCTGGTGCATTTTCACATAGGTCATCGATTCTCTTCATCATACGAATCGACATTTCCCCTGCGGCCTTTTTAGTAAAGGTCATCAAGACAAGTTTAGGCAACTGAAAAGGAACAACGTGTAGCCACTCCGAAGACGGAGTCTTCACTCTCAAATTATCCAGCCAGGTGATGATATGCTCAATCAGAACGAAAGTTTTCCCTGATCCTGCTCCCGCAGAAAGGATTTTTCCTCCCTCGTGGTGAATGGCCACTTTTTGTTCTGCATTTGGAGACTTTGCGCCTGAATTAAGACTCACAAGTTCCTCCTTTTAAGCAAAACAAGTTCACTGGGCAGAAATGGCAGACTTTATTTTCTCTTGGATTGGGACGGAAGACTTTCATCGTCTGAATATCAGCAATCGCTGTTTCAACGACTGCTGTAACATTTTCCAAAGAAGCCCCTAAAAGTTTTTGGGCCTCATCGGTGTCAAAAAATAATTTATCATCTGTCAGGTCACTTAAATTTAAGTAGCCGAAAGCATCGATCTCATGACCTTGGTGCTTTAACACTAAAAGATAAACCCATAACTGAATTTTCTTAAACTCTACCGTCTCTGTTTTAGTTCCGGCGGCACTGCTTGAGCGTTTAAAATCTAAAATACTAACTTTGTTATCCGCCGAAATCATCAGACAGTCGATGGACCCGTGAAGATTCCACGGATTTTGTCCAAGCGGCACTTCAAATTTTATTGTTGTGATATTTTTAAGGCGAATGAGATCTAATAAAAAGACAATCCCATTCCAAGTATAGTGCATAATCTCGTTATAACTTCTCGCCTTTTCAGTTTCTGTTAAAACCAGCTTGCTAGTCGAGAGATACTCATTAAAAACTTTTACACAAATCGCCTGATGCAAATCGAGCTTAATCTCTTCAGCAATATTTGGAGCTAGTTCACGAAAGTAATCTGCAATGATTTGATGCTCTAGATTTCCTAACTCATCAGGTCCCAGGCTGGCTCGCTCCAGCGGTCGGTTATCAATCTTCTCAACATGGGTAAAATAAAACTTCTGTGGACAATCAATAAAGGTCTGAAGCTTAGAAGCAGAAAAAGTCTTTTGGGTAAAAGGGCCCTCTTTCATTTTTGGCAGTAAGTATTCATGGATTTTTTTGATTGAGTACTTCACTCCCAGGTCTAAATCCTGAACATCAAAGTTTTTAAGAACTTCTCTCCATGAAAGATCCGTTTCTAAAACCTGCTCTTCAATTAAAAGAATTGTTTCAGGATGTCCTAAAACAGAAAGAAGCTCATACTTGTGAAAGAGAAATTCCAATCCCGCACGTTTAATTGGCCCAATGGCCCTTAAGGCCTTAGTCATAGCTTCACTTAAAATCTTTTCATTGGCCCTAAAGCCTCCAAGACTTCCAGTCGCCAAAACAGCAAGAGGTTTTTGATCATTTCTAAAATTCAAAGCGTTCATATCTAAGAACGATCTTTGAATTTCTTCTTCCAGCGTAATAAAACTCACACGTGGAGAATTAAGCCCTACGATGATTTCCAGGATATCAATGGCAAAGTGGTCAATCAGTGATTGAAACTCACTATAAGAAGCCAGCGCTTCTTTGGCCAGGTCGATCACTTTAAACTTGCGATACTCTCCTTTTTCCTGAGCGCTGATCTTAAGAGCGTCCAGATGCAGGTCGAGCTCAGTGGCGGTATAACTTTTTACGTCTTTTAATTTTTGTCTTAAATCCCCGATGAGCCACTCAGTCTCTGAAGCAAAAAGATCTTCTGTCGTTTTAAAAAAAGAATTTTTTCTTTGAGCTTCCTGAAAACCAACAAGACCTACTCTGGTTCCTGCTAAAAGCAGATCGTAAGTCGAATGACTCTCAAAAAATTTATTTAAAATGACATTGCCCTTTCCTTTGGGAAGAACACTCACTTGGGTTGGGATGATTTCTTTTTCACGCGCTTCTGGCCCTTCTTGCGAAAGCCATTTGATCCAGTCGTTAGGCAGAGCTTCGTTGTAAACAGGTGCCGGAAAAAAAACATCGACCTCCTGCTCTTCACTTAAGACTTTCACCATATCCAACTGAACGCCGCTCATATGTTTAAAGCCCACAAACCACATCGGTCTATGGAGCTTAGATTCTGTTACCTTCTTGTAACTAGCGTGCTCGTCGACAAGTTTTTCCTGATCGAGGTAAGTCCAAAACACTAAAATTGATTTAACAATGGTCTCGTCGAGCTCTTTAAAAAACTCGGCCAGCAGCTCCAGATTGAGAGTAAACGAGCGCAATTCAGTGAAAAGCTCGAATGACTCCAAGAAAATAGTTGTTTTTTCATTGGGAAAGTAGTGTTTCCACACCGCCGAAAGTTTGACCATCAGCTCTGATTTTCTAGCGCGAACCAGTCCCAGACCTTTTAAATGGTCAGCAGTCCACTTGGAAATGGTAATGATTTCAAGTTCTGGAAGGAGATTTCTCAGGTTGTCGGCAATCAGTGGGCTTGGACAAATAACCAGAGGAGCACTTTCCTTTTGCATTTTGGAAAGCAAATCTTGGTTGGAATCATAAAAAACCACTTCTAGCACAGCGCTTTTCTCCAAGACAAAACCGGGAATATTTGGTAAAAATTATTTTATGCTTCCAGAAAGTCGATTGTATAGTTTTATTGACCAAAAAGAGGGCTTCACGCTCCACTTCCTTGAGGGTCAAAAGTTAATTAATGATCTCGCGATTATTCACGAAGTCATTGGTGCCGGATTTCAATATTTCCGCGATGCCATTCTTTCGTTCCAACCGATGATTTCATTCTTAAAGCCAGGCGAAGGTCTGGGAGTTTACATCGATTCGGAAGAGCCATATTTTCGCTTAAAGATTGAAATGAGTGATCAAGGCCAGATGAGGACACTTCTTCTGCCTGAACAATTCAATGAATTCCCGAAGGCCATTACCGGTAAATGCCGTATTGTAAAATTGCTTCCTGGTGAACTTCACCCCTACACTTCGATTATCAATCTGGATAAAATTGATGCTCATGCTATGGTTAACAAGATTCTTTTAGAATCATACCAAGTCAAAAGTGCCGTTCACGTTTCTGAAGTATCTGATCAAAGTATCATGCTGATGAAACTTCCTGAGATTAATGTCAACAAAGTAGAGACAAACTACACAATGAACATTGATCAATACTGGAAGAGCATTCAGGAGAAAATGGAAGAGCTCTTCAAACAAGGCGCAACTGAGCAAAGCGATATTCAGCCTCATTTTGAAAATCTGGGACTGACGTTTCTTGGCTCAAAACAAGTTTCATTCAAGTGCACTTGTTCGAGACAAAGAATGTTTGAAGGTGTTCGCTCAATCATCTGGTCAAGCGGAATTGATGCCGTTTTTGCTCCGGATGAATCAAGCATTGAAACAAAATGCGACTACTGCAAAACCAGCTACCTTATGACCAGAGAAGAATTTTCTAACTAGAATGGACTGACACTGTCCCAGTTGAATTTCTTGTCTTCAGGTTTATAAATCATCCTTTTCAACATGTCTGATTCATCAAAGATTCCGCAGAAATTTTCTGCCATTGATCCTTTGGCCAGTACTGGCGACATAAGCGATGAGTTTTTGAAATAAAGATTTTTTCCTGCCTTTTCGAAGTCTGACCACTCTTTTCCTTGCAGAGGAAATTCTA
>CAXHHE010000002.1:0-28974 GCA_964016365.1 uncultured Bacteriovorax sp.
TCGGCAGCGTCAGATGTGTATAAGAGACAGTCATTATCGTGGACGAATGCTGTGGTATGATCGAAGTCTGATTGAGCCTCATCCTTGTTTGAAAAATCAAAAATCTCTAAGCTGTGGTCTTTTTTAAATTTTCCAATCGCCATGTTAGTGACTAGATCTGTTTTGGAATCAAATGCTGCCAAAACGGGGTAGAAGGTATCTTTTGTCTGCATGAAATGCCTGAATTTTAGATGCTGATACTTTTCATCAATTGGTTGTGTACGAATAGTTTTTAAAGAAGATAAATCCAGATAAACCAACGCACTTAATTTATTTTGAGCATCTCTACTGACGGCCATGACGATCTGGTTTTTATGAATAATCAATTCATGTGGCCCATAACCAAAACCTTCGAGCTGATTAACAAGCTCTAATGTTTTTTTGTTATAAATCAATAAGACTCCTGGAGCTTTATTGGGATTAAATTTATTGATATCATAATCACTTTTTGTACTCTCAACTTTTACACCACAAACATAAAGCAGGTCTTGGTAAACAATGCTATGTCCGTAATAAAGAATTCCTTCCGGAGACTTGATCATTCTAATATCTCTTGGATTTCTAAAATCGATCTTAACTAAATTGGGACCTTTCTTTTCAACGCCATAGTAAATGCCGTTATCATTTTGATAAGAATGTGGTCCACAAATCGCCGGAATCTTCACGATATTGTTTATCTCGGGGTTTATTCCAACGAAATAGAGCTTTCCATCTAACTTTGCAGTAAAGACCATCTTTCTTGCTTGATAAACAGAAGATGCGCTTTTCATGCTGCCGCCAATAGCACTAGAGGCCACAAGCCATGTTCCGGCCATGAAAATAAAATCTCTTCTGTTGTATGAGGTCATAAAAAATCTTCACCCGAAAAAAACTGATACTCAAATGATGGTGAAAAGATACACTAATTCGTGAAATCTCTGTTACATCTTTTCCGCTGATTTAGATCAATGAAATTGCCATTCACTCGTTTGACAGAAGGCAACAAAGGGAGTCCAGCAAGGCCCATTTCCCTTAATTTCATTGCAAAATTTAGTAAATTACGGAACAATTCCCCTATAAAACCTGCGAGAAAATTGCATGATCCATAAAAATAAAGACGATGCTTTAATCAACTCTGCCTATCTTTCCGAACTTTGGGCTGTAAACGATTTATTGCGTTTAAAAAATCTTTATCCCGCAGCGTGGTCACCTGAAAGAGAAGTTCAACTTCAAGATGAAATCCGCCATGCCAACATGTTACTTCATGCTCTTAGAAGTAAAGACTCAATTATTGTAAAAGATTTAGCTTTCTCTATGCAGGCTAAGCTATATGGTATGTTTATTGATTTAGGTAAAACGAAATCACTCATCGAAGCAGCTCAAGTGCACGACATGACCGAAAGAAGAGCTGTATGGATTTACCGCACATACCGTCGTGTAGGAACAGACCGCGATTATAAAAAAGTTGCAAACGATATTTGTATCGATGAACAAAACCATTTTGACATCAACTCGGATCAAATTGGCGAGGAAGATGCAAATAGTGTTTTTGCTGATTCAATCGTCAAAATCGATCAATTTCTTTTTAGCAAATACCTTCCGGAAAAATTTGGTTCAATCGTCTTTGCATCTGATGACTTCTGGAACTTCTACTACGATGGAGCAAAAGCTTGATCACCGAAAAGATGGTCAAGACCCATTTAACTAAGGCCCTTTCAGAGGGTGGTCTCATTGCTGAGAATTTAAAAGTAACTGAACTTGAAAAAAAGACAACGTCTTTCAAATCGTTAGATGAACTCGATTACAATCACCCTGAAAATAAAGCTTTCTATAGCGCCGCTTACGCACTTATGGATGCTCACGCTCAGGAATTAGTCACAGAACATAAAAGACGTATTGGCGGCTTTAACCTCTACCCTATCAACTTCCATGCCGAAAGAATCCAAATCCGCCCTCGCGTTTTCAGCGGGCAGTACCGCATGGGATTTTGTAATTTCGAACTGGCCTCATCAATGTTGAGTGCCAGTGTGCTCGAAAAACTTAATGAACTCTACCGCTTCATCAGAAGTGAAGTAGAATCTGAAGTTGAATATAATACTGAAGACTCAACTATGGTTCTACATAGAACCGGATGGGAGCCACCTCACTTTCACGTTCAGGATAAAGACCATGCTGATGATATTTACTCCGTCTCTTACGCCGTAAGAATCGCAGGAACAAAAGAAAGCACATCAGTGTTTGATTTCTTCTCTGACTCTTTTAGAGTTTTTGATTCTCCGGAAAACTCAATCACTAAAATTTATTTCAAAAGCAAATTCATTCACCAGGTTTTTAAAACAAGTATCAAAGATGACGATCTTTACTTCTTTTTTGTCTGGGATGAATGCAAATTCAAAAGACCAATCAACCTAGACGACAATATTTATGTTCAAAGACTCTATTGTCCAAAAGTTTAGCGAAGACGGGCACGAGTTCACGCTCACCCATTACTTCGACACCACTTTATGTTATGAGCAGATAAAAACTGAGGCCGAAGCCTATTGGGAAACCAAAGGGAAGAAAGATGCTGAAGCCAATTATCTTTTTGATAATGAAACCTCATGGTCTCTTGGCCAAATGCTTAAGAGCCAGGGTTTTGAGTTAGGTTTTAGTGTGGTTGAAATGGATGGAAAATTTCTGGCAGCAGCAGGACTTAGAAAGCATGATGAAACCGAAACGATATGCCTGAGTCGCTTTTTTGGAATCCCTTCGCTTTATCCCTATGGCAATGCCTTTATCCTTCCTCTGCATATTAAACTAAGTCAAGAAAATGGATACAAATCGACCATCATCACCTTTAATCCCTACAACGAGCATCTTTTGAATTACTACACAAGGATTCTTCCCCGTAAGACCGACAAGGTTTCACTGATGGTTTATAAAGAAATCAAGAACTTTAAATCCCTGGGCCTTCAAACCATCAATCACACTGAACAATTTATTTTAGCTTATTCGTTTTAAGAAATATCCATGTGATCAATGATCACGTTGATATTTTCTTCACAAACCGGAATATTGAGAACAGCAATCATCGTATCGTCTGAAAATGAAAATACGCTGTGCTCTTTAAATGTATTAATGGCATACCATTTTCTTTCAATCAACTCGAGTCTCTTGTCTTCTTGAAGCCAGACAAAATCTGATTTGTTAGATCCTTTTACCAGAGCAAAAACCCTGAAGCTCTTAGCTGGAAGTCTAAAGTTTCCGTCGCGGTGGTAAGGAAAAAAACCACCTGCTCCAAATTTAATAAAATGACTTCTGCCAAGGCTTGCAAACTTGGAAGTAATATTAACTAAAGATGGGCTGGCATTAACCACTGCTGTTTTTTTATTAAAATCAGGCTCATCAAGTTTGAGTCCATGGATTTCGTTGTACTCTTTAACTGAATCAAGATCCGGATGCCCGCTTAAAAGACCATCAAGACTTGTAATACTAAGGCCCATTCTTTTAATGTGTGGTTTTTTAGAATTGTATTGTTTCCAATCGTTTTCAAATGCCCTTAAAAGATCAGTTAAGTTTGTCTCCATCGGAGTAAACTTCAATGGAATCACATCACCATATAATGAAAAAAGTTGGTTTAACATAATCTATTCCTTGCTGACTTCTTGGCACTCAAGCTCAACCAAATCTTTCAAACTATTTTGCCCATGCATATCGATAATGAGATGCAAACGTCCTTCATTTGAATTATTGCTGGCAAAGTGCTTAAGGCCGGCATTTAAAAAGTAAAGTCGTCCATCGGCCGGGTAATGAGCACGGTACTCTACATTGTTGCGAAAGACATGCATGTGACAATCAGGATTGGTGATAATGGGCAAATGCAGTCTCGTAATATAACTTGGATCGTAGTCCACATGAGGCTTAATCGAAAAATTTGGTGATAGATAGGCCAGTCGAACGCGGGTGACCTTGTCTGTAAAAGAATCCAGGATCGTTTCAAAAAGTCCTGTGACTAGTTTATTTCTCGTATTGTAATTGAGTTCATCGGCGACGGGATTATAATTTCCACTTCCCGGATCAAGGCGTCTTTGCCTGGCCATGCGCGAATTATTTGAACTTAAATCCAGTGGCTGATCCAGGTATTTTGGGTCGAGCTCAGTCAGATAAATTTGGCGATACTTTTCACCTTCAAGTTCAGCGGCCTCTTCTTCTTTAAAAAAAGAGTTTTTGTTAAAAGCATTCACTCGCACAAAAAGAGATTGTTTGGAATTTGAACTAACTTTGATGTCGTTGTAGTTGTCGAAATTTAAAAGATCGAGACTTTCGCAAAGTTTTAAAATCTCCTCAATAGGAAATTTTACATTGGCAATATAACCAAAGTTTGGAAGTTCTTTGCGTGTTTTTGTTTCAACCATTCTTACTGCCCTGCAAGGTCTAAATTAACATGACTACAAAGTAGAATCAAGGTTATCCTGTCCCTATGGATTTGTCTCTAGTCATCCCTACTCATAACCGCCACGAAAATGTGCTGCTTCTCCTGGATTCTATCAGAGAGCAGGACCTGGGCGCTACAGTGATAGAAGTCATTGTTGTAAGCAATTTAAAAGATCAGGTTTTAGAGAAAAAACTAAAGGCCCATAAAGTTCCAACAAGTTTGTATTCCACTGGGAAAATCGGTGTGAATGCGGCCAGAAACCTGGGAGTGCAAAAGGCCCAGTCAAAAAATATCTATTTTCTCGATGACGATGTTCTCTTAAAAAATCCAAAACATCTTCAGCATCTTTTAGCAGTTTCAAAAGAACATCAATCTATGGCCGCCATTGGTGGAAGTTATCTCTTAAGTAAAAAGGCCGGTTTAGTGGATGAGATTTATCATCAGATCAGCACTGCCTGGATGAATAAAAAAAGCACATACCTCTTAGGTGGTAATACACTTTATCATCTGGACTCCATCCGTATTCCTTTCCACTTTAACGAAGGGATCATTTTTGGTGGATCTGAAACTGAACTCAATTTACGCCTGCATAATAGCGGACATGAATTTCTTTTCTTAGAAAGCTTAAACATTGAACACGACACTCACCTCAATGCTTTTTCATTATCAAAAAAGGCCTTAAGGCAAGGGATGGGGCGATCTTTTCATGAGAGCATCGTTCCGAAGTCATTCTGGAGCGTAGACACCAACAGCTCTCAAGATATTCTTTCACGTTATCAACATTCTAAAATTCTTTATTACTCTGCTCTTTGCCACTTAGCTCTTTACGAATTTTTTTTTCATGTTGGCTACAGACATGGAAAAAAAGAAAACAATGGGCCACTTTCTTTAAATGTCGTTTTCACTTCTATGCTTGAAACTTTTTTTCAAGTCGACTCAGATAAGATCCTTTATGTTCCCAACCCGGATGCAACACCTTTTCACCAGAAGGCCTTTCCTTCCTTAAAGTTTAAAGAGTTTCATCACTGGACTAAGGCCAATATATGGTGGAAAATCCCAAACTTTATTTTCTGGAAAGCAGTTCCTCCACTTGTAACTGTTTTTGTCTGCGCTCTTTGGACGTTGATTCCCTTTAATACAATTGGGCTTCGCGTGCCTTATGACCGCGCGATTAATCGCTTTGAAAGATTATTTAAAAAAGAAACTTAGATCGCGAGCTTGCGGCAGTATTCGTAGAAGTCTTTCATTTCAGGAAAAGTTTTTAAGAAGTCAGTGCCACGTCTTTTGTCGTGCTCACTAAAAAAAGAATAGAAGTCTCTCTGATGTTTATAAAGTTCTTGCTCTTCTTTTTTATTCTGAGGTTGTTTTGATTCCATCCAGTCTAGGATGCGTCTCATCTTTAACGTTTCAGCAGGTTTAATCCCAAAACGGTTATCTTCTCTTTCTTCCATAAAAGCGATGATCTTCTTCATTTGTTCCTGGTAATCAGGAGTAAGGGCCGCACATGACATAAACATAGGGTATTTTAAATGTGGAAGATCAATATAGATTTGTCTTCCGACACTTGCAAAACGCTTACGAAGAGAAATGACCCACTCAAGAAACGGAATAAATCCCACCACACTAAGGGCATTAAATGTACAGGTAAAAGAAATAGATGAAGTTGGAAGCTCCGTTAAATAGCGTTCCACATAACCTTCAAAGCGCTTAAAATCCAATCCATGCCTGATGTACTCGGCGTGAGTGCCGTAGGTATCTAGACTCGTGTGCATCATGAAGTGCTTCACTTTCTTATTTTCAACAATACTCTTAGTCAGAGTCATGAATTTATCAAACTGCTTTTCCGGCACACCTAAATTGGAATTTACTGAAAGCTCCAGGTGCGGAAGAGGTTCTTCATCAATGAGACTTAAAAGTTTAAATGTGTCAGGGATTAAAAGTGGCTCTCCACCTGTCAGTCTAAAAAACATCAATTGTTTTTTTAATGTCGGCCACCACTTCCAAAAGGCATCGACATAAGGATTCACTTCATCAGTAATCGGCATTAAACCTTGGGCCTTAAGCCAGAAAAGAGACTGGTGATCCGTGAAGTTGGAAAGTTTATATCCACCCTTCTCTTCAATTTCCTGAATCCAGGCCGTTGAATAAGTCGGGCCACAATAACTGCATTTAAAATTACAAGTCGAACTAAAACTCACTTCCAGGTAAGACGGATTGATGTCTTTATCCCACTTTGAAGAAGTGACTTCTTCATAAAATGGCTTGATCCATGAATCTTGTCCTCGGAAATGGCGGTCACTGTAACGTTTTTCCGGGAGGTCTTCAATATCCCAGCACGTTTGACATTCGCTTGGCCTTTTCCCTTTCAGCATCATTTTGCGCAAGTCTTTTTTATAAGACGTATTATGCAAGGCCGATGGGTTCTTTTTGATTTCTTTTAAGGGAATGACATGGTGATGCGGCAAGTGACAACTATGAGTTCTTCCAAGATTTAAATGAATCGTCGAATGCATCCATTTGGCCATGCAAAAAGATGGCGAAACTGCATTGAGTTTTTGGACGGCTTCTTCAATGGAAGATGGATCATTGAACATGGGCATAATCGTATCTGAGAAAGAGGGTCAGTTCAATGAAAATAGTAAAAGGTGAAGTAGCGGAATGGACGTGATTATTATAGTATAACTCAATGAAAAAAACCGTCATTATCATAGGGGCCGGGCCTGCTGGGCTTACCAGCGCGTTACTTCTCATCCGAGAAGGGCATGACGTTATCGTCTATGAATCTGACAAGGAATATGTCGGTGGTCTTTCCCGCACTGTTCTTCATAATGGTTACCGGTTTGATATTGGTGGGCACCGCTTTTTTACCAAAGAAAAAGTCGTCAGTGATTTCTGGAAAAAAATTCTTCAGGATGATCTCTTAAGAAGAAAAAGAACTTCACGCATCTTCTACAAAAAAACATTTCTTTCCTATCCGCTCAATCCAGCTGAGTTGATTTTTAAACTCAATCCACTGGAAACTGCCGGGTTTATGCTTTCCTTTTTTAAGGTCAAAATGTTTCCTCAAAAGAGAAAAGACAATTTTGAAAATTGGATTATTTCAAACTTTGGGCAAAAACTTTATCAGGCCTTTTTTCAATCCTATACGGAAAAAGTCTGGGGAATGGAATGTTCCAAAATTTCTTCAGACTGGGCCGTTCAGCGAATCAACAACCTGAACATCACCGCTTTGATTAAAAAAACTCTTATGCAGCTTTTGAGAATCAAAAACAACGATATCAAAAGTTTGATTGAAGAATTTGATTACCCAAAACTAGGTCCAGGAATGCTCTGGGAAAAAGTTCGCGATGAAGTTGAAAAACTAGGCGGTACTATTGTGATGGGGGCCAAGGTAGATTCTATTCATCAAAGTGGAACTCAATGGAAAGTTTCTCTTTCTAATGGTGAAGAAAGCCCTCTTGCTGATGATATTATTTCAACAGCACCGCTTCGCGAACTCATTAAAGGAATCAATCCTCAACCACCAGCTCACATTTTAAAAGCCGTGGAAAGTTTCTCTTACAGAAGTTTTGTCACTGTTGCCATTATGTTCCGTGGAAGAAATCACTTCCCTGATAACTGGATTTACATACATGATCCAAGAGTCAAAGTTGGTCGTATTCAAAATTACGGGAACTGGTCTCCTGCCATGACTCCTGGACTAGACTGCGTCTGTTATGGATTGGAGTACTTTTGCCAGCGCGATGATGACTTCTGGAAATTGACCAATGAAGAGCTTTTTGAGTTAGCTAAAAAAGAGCTTGATATCCTTGGATTAAAATACTCACAGGAAGAGCTTGATTACAAAGTGATCAAATCTCCCTATGCCTACCCGATTTACGATCTCTCGTACAAAGAAAGACTGATTCAGGTGCAAGATTACTTAAATCAATTCAGCAATCTTCATCCGATTGGAAGAAGTGGGCTCCACCGCTATAATAACCAAGACCATTCAATAAAAACGGCCATGCTTGCCAGCGAAAATATCAACCTGGGACATAAGAAATTTAATCCGTGGAAAGTGAATCAGGATGCGGAGTACATTGAAGAGATTAAGCTATAGCTTAGGCTTCATTTTATAAACAGTGGCGCCTTTGAACGGATAAGACTCTGCCACATCATAAAAATCACTGACAAATCGAACTTTGCACTTTGCCCGACTGTAATCAAAATCGACAAAAACAATTTCTTCAGCGGCCACTAGGCCTTTGCGATTAAAGCTATTCATGCACTGAAGTTTGTTTGATTTAATGTAATACGATAGGCAATTACCACAATTAATAATACTAAGTTTTTCTTCCGATAATTCCTGCGATTTAAGAGCAACTCCCTTTGAATCGATTTCATAAGGCCTGTGTTGAATATCTTCTTTGATGAAACTTTTATAAATCAAAACGACCATGGCCAGACCAAAAAAGACATTTTGAATATTCATCTTATCAAAAGCATCGTCGAGCATCGAAATAATCATTAATGGGATCAAGGGCAGGGTTAAGAGCAAATGTCTTGGGTAAGCGTATTCCGGGAAAAAAAGAAGAAGGAAAGCTCCGATTCCTGCTGACCAAAAGAAAATTTGGACATAGTCGTGGTCAAGGCCTTTAAAATTCTTCTTTTTGTACAAATAAGTCCCACTCAAGATCAGAATCAAAAGAGAAAACACTCCACCGGAAAAAATAAATGATAACTTTCTTAAATAATCCACAATACTTAGTAAGTTTCTTCCACTATTTAAGATCAGCATTACCCCTTTAAAGCGGTATTCCACGTAAAGGGCCAGAGCAATTAAAAAAATCCCCATATAACGATAAAAATATTTGCGGTGCTCTCGTGACGAAAAGAGATGGTGCCCTAAGAAAACAAAAGAAAAAACCACTCCAAGCGGATGCGATAAGGCCAGAAGCAAAAGTGCTGCTGATGTCTTAGCGATTTCCATAGGGCTGCGGTCAAAACAAGGAACTGGGTCTTTTTTGAAATTATAGAGAACGATAACCTGGAAAAAAATCATCATCGCATAAGGTCTCATTGACCCAGAAAAAAGAAGCAATGGATGGGCCAGCATCATTAAACAAAGGGCCTTTAAGGCATTGTTGCGATTAAAACTTAGGCGCGCCAGTTTATAGTAGAAAAAACTCAGACCAAGAGTAAAAAGAAGTGAAGGTAAACGAAGAATTCCTGAATTGTCCCCAAACATCTCAAAAAGCTTTTTGGCCAGATAGTAAGGAAGTGGCATCTGGATTTCGAAAGTCAAAAGCAGCTCTGTTAAAAGCTTATATGGAAAATGCGAGATGATATCGTACATCAAGAGTTCATCATACTGCAGGGGAATTTTATTGAAGATATAAACATGGAGGACGAGAATCCCCATCAATAAAACCCAAAGAATATTAAACTCTGCTTTTTTTTCGTTCATTACTGAATCGTTCTCTGGTTCAAAATTCCGTTTAGTGCTTTAAAGCTGGTGAACTTTAGAAAATCATTTTTTTCGATGTTCATCACATAAAGGATTTCATTGTCTTGATTAATAAAACGCAAATTCGTATCCAGATTAATTCTCTGGTTATTCTGAAAGACAATAGATTTATTCAGGACATTTTCCTGATAGCGAGGTTCAAAGCGCCCCTTATAGTCATTTTGAAGAATCCCTAGAGCTCTTCCTGTCGCTTTAAAAGTTGAATTGATCGCCTTTAGAAAGTAATAACTATCCCATTTGATAAATGAACGGATGACGTTGAAAACGATCTCATCCTTAACCAGGTAATAGTTTAAACGAATAGAATCCGGAATAAGTGGCCTTCTTACAGGTTCTGCCGGGGTCTCCATGTGATTTAGAGTAGCAAAATACTGCTGCCATTTTTTATTATAACTTTGTTTCGTGTAACCTTCTGAAAGAGAGCGCATAAAATACGACCCCCACCCTTCCCCATGATATTCGACATGGGCAACGGCTTGAGTCTGTGCCGTCAGGTCATAGCCAGCAAGACTGACTCGTTTTGAAAGATCGATGTCTTCATGCCTTTCTAAAAGTACATCAAAGCCACCTACGAAATGAAAAGCCTCTTTGCGGTACATACACGCCGCTGAATTCACCATCGGGCTTTCAATATACATCAAACGAAGAATAATATTTGTCCCACTTGTCGATTCTGTCTGTTGACGAATGCGAAAGCGGTTTAAGGAAAGTTGTCCATCCTGATCACAGGGAATGATTCTTCCCTGCCCTCCACCAACATAGTCTTTATTAAAACCAGCTGCCAGGTGTTTTAGCCATCCAGCTTCGATAAAGACATCTGAATCGATAAAAGCGAGAAGTTCTCCTCTGGCCATCTTTGCACCAGTATTTCGAGCATAACTTCTTCCCTGAATCGTTTCTTTAACATAAGTCACTTCAGGAAAAGACTTAATGATTTCTGCAGTCTTATCTGTTGAGTTATTATCAACGACAATAATCTCGTATGAATTTTTATCGTAATCAGCATTAATCAGTGATGAAAGACATTTATGAATCGTTTTTTGGGCATTGTAGGCCGGAACGATGACACTAATAAATTTCATGTCAATTCTCTCTCGAACACTTTTTCTTTCTCACCTACAGAGAGAAGACTTCCATGACAAATACCACCCAAATAGATTAAGTGGTCAAAAAAAGTCCAAGCTATGGATTGAATAAAAAACCATGTCCCCTTTTTTTCTTTTACTGAGAAGAATAAATCTTTACTTAAAAGAAACCAGGAAACCAACAGGAATGGAACAATTTCCGGCATAATAAAAAACATCAGAATCATCGCCATGGCCAAAAGCACACTGGCGATTTGAGTTTTTGATGTATGCCCAAAACTCTCGCTAGTGTAGAGAGTATTCCATCTCTTAAATCCCCAGAAAGCTCTGGCGAAATACGATGAGATAAGGAAGTCATTTTTAACAAGTGTATAAAATGAGTAATTCTTTAAGTGAGTCACACTCACATACTTTAAACAGTGGATATTATGCCCCTGAGTCTTTTGCAAATAACCCCAGAGAGAGTCTTCCGTTAAACGCAAATGAGTCGGCCATGGGATATAACCACTTGCCCTGGTCGCGCAACAAGAACCATAGACGTAGTTCACATCATCATGCCCCATACTGATAATATGATTCATATAAAGGTTTTTATATTCGCTGAAAAAATTATCATGAGCCGAGCTTGGGTTCACATTGAGGGTCACTGTGTGACAGCTCTTGAATTTTTGAAAATATTTTCTGATGTTTTCCACATTGTCTTTTGTAATCAAGACGTCTGAATCAACAAAAAGATAAAGATCGTTTTTGGCCGATCCTGCCCCTTCGTTGCGAGCGTTGGCTGCGCCTTGATTTTCACGAAGTTTAACCAGGTGGCATTTGAAGGATTGAGCGATCGCAACCGTTGAATCACTTGAGCAGTCATCAACGACAATAATCTCATCGCCTTCCCCGATAGCTGAAGCTACTGACTTTAAACACTCTCCGAGCGTTTTTTCAGCGTTATAAGCAGGAATAATCACCGATATTGAAAGACCCATGAACCTTGCCAAATGACATTACTAATTGAATGATAGTTCCTAGATACTTTACCATAACAGCTTTGAGTGTCAAAATGACTAGCATGGAAAAAGAGCCTCTGGCCCCAATGATGTCGGCCATCATTCACTTCACAAACGCACTGTATGATCCACAGTGTTTTGAGCTTATTAAAAAAGAAGATATCAGAGATGTCCTTTCCAAAGGACAGCTTGAAAGTAAAATGTGGCTTCTTACAGAGTTCCAGCAAATTTTTAAAAATAACCCAGAACTTTCCGAGCTAAAAACCATCGTCGTCGGTGGATGGATCGGAATCTTGGCACGTGCGCTTAATGAATCGGATAAACGCATCACAGCTGACACCAATGACATTGACCCCAATGCCACAACAATTGCCCGTCTGACTTTAGATCTAGACCGAGGCAAAGCTTTTACCATGGACATGTTTGACCTTGATTACCGCAGCTATCAGTGCGTGGTAAACACTTCGACAGAGCACATTGTAAACCTGAAAGGCTGGGCAGACAGCCTTCCAGGAGGAACATTTGTGGTCGCTCAAAACAATAATGGTTTTAAAATTCCAGGCCACGTTAATTGCATGAATTCGAGTGAGGAGCTTGCTCGTGCTTTAGGATTATCAGAAGTCTATTATTCTGGAACTAAGACCTTCTCTCTTTATGATCGTTTCATGGTGATTGGGAAAAAATAATTAGAATTTAATCGTCTTAGATAATTCATTTACAACTTGTTTGTTACCTAAAGCATTGAAGTGATAATCTGGTAGATGAAATTTTTCAATATTCATTAGTCCTTTATGAATTTCAACAAACTCTATCTTATCTTCGGCCAGATATCTCATTAGGTCTTGAGACCATATTGGTCTCATTAAATTATAATCGCTAATAGCGACAACGAATCGCCCTTTGGGAAATTTTTTCATATACTCTTCTTTCATTTTAAGAAAGATTTTAGAAATTAATTTGAAGTCACTTGCCCCTACTTTAGGCAAGTCTCCAATCCAATGAAACCTATCAATAGTATCAATAAATCGCAGAACTTTAGATAACCATCGCTTATTGAAGTAGCCTTTTCGTTTTAAGCGATCATTTGAATCAAGTTCATACCAAGGACTCAATCCTCCATCCCACTTAATAAACTCTTTAGTTCCCATTACTCTGGTAGTCATCCATTGAGGATAGAAGATATAAATCATCATCCCCTCAGACTGCCTGATGGTTTTCTCCCACGGGTAATTTTCCATCAAGGCCAATGTATTATTCGGAGCTCCTCCACCATGTCCATAATTGTATGTCTCATATTCAGGGTGAGCTTGTGCCATTTGAAAAGTAACCGTGTCTTCATCTTTGTTTCCTATACCAAAAGTATTTGAGTCACCGGCAATGATCAGATGTTTTTTTCGCAGTTCTTTTGGTGGTGGAATGACTCGTTGACCATACTCATTGATATTATAAAAAACATCAATGCGACCTGAACCATTTACTTCTTCTTTAATGTGCTCGATGCGCGAGTTAATTGAATACACCCAGCCAATCTTGAGTTTTAGTTTTTTATACTCATAGAAATTAAATTTGGGCCCAATAAAAACTCTGGCTTCATCTTTAAATTGTCTTCCATTGGGAAGAGTTGTAACCATCCTATGGATATAGGAAGGCTTTTCGGCCATGGCGTTCATTGAAATGAAAATAGAAAATATGAGCGACTTTAGCATCATAGATCTATTTTACCTGCAATTTACAGCTATACAACCCAGGCTCTTGCATTCTTTCGCACTCTGAGTTGCGAACCAGACGTTTAAAGAAAAAATAGTGATCTTTGTGAACAATAAACTGATTTGCTCCAGCGGTCATTTGTTCGTAGTTTTGGTAATAGTCTTTACAAATATAATTGTTACTTGGGAAATAGAATTTTGGGCATGGGGTGATGAATAGACCTACGCCTTCATTGGTGCGAGGGACTTTTTCGTATTTCGTCACGAAAGAAGCGCCGAAGGTTCCTTGGAGTTGGTAGAGAGAAAAAAGACTAATAACGACAAAAACGGGGGCAATGAATTTAACTTCAATCCCTTTAAAGAGAGAATAGAGAGGATAAATAAGTATTAATAAATAACGGGCCTCAAAAGAAGGAGAGATAAGACGAGATTTTAAATAAGCGATTGTGACAACAGTGAGAATAAAAAGAAATTCTCTGGTAAAAATAATTCTCCATTTTCTTCCCCACAATAAAAGAAGGATGAGAAGAACTGAAAGATAGCGACCTCCATTGAGGAGATTTATAGAGCCTAACACGGTATATAGTGTCGGCATCTTTCGGTAACTGTGAACAACGGCAAAGTCATTGCGGAAATCGCTAAAGATGACCAATGTCCCAAAAAGTAAAAAAGTTAAGAAAAAGAATCCTACTTTGAGTTTTTTATTAGGGCTTCGGTAAATATAATAAGCTGTGACTAAGATGGCCTGCAAAGCTCCATAGTAATGAGTAAAGATTAAAATTAAGCATGACAGAAGAAACTGAAAAAAGTTCTTTCTACTTTCTTCTTTTTCTAAAGTAGCTAGTGCGTAGTAGTTAAAAATAGAAGCTAATATCAAAAGAGAATATGGAAGAAAAAAAGATGAATATATTAATAAAAAAGGTGAAAAAAGATAAAGGCACCATGGGATTTGATTCTCTTTTTCTGTATAAGGGAAAAGTTTATTCCAGTAATAACCTCCTCCGGCAAAAAAGAGAAGCGAAGGGAGTCGCAAAAAGAGCTGGCCCCAGAAGTTGGTAAAGAGTGGATACCAAAAAAGGTAGAATAATGGTTGGTGGGTATCGTATTTTACAAAATGCTGCCAAAAAAAAATAAAATTTTGGCTATTTTGGTAATTGTTCCAAATATTAAGCTCATCAACAGTAAAGGAAAAAAAATCTATAAAAAATAAATGCGTAATTAATGAAGAAATTATTAAAAAGATAAATGTTGTCTTCTTCATTTCTTATGTATTACTTAGTTATTTCCAGCACACCCTGTTGCATTACCGTTAATATCGATAGATGTAATAATTGGAGTAGCACCACCACAACTAGCATTAATTGTTAAGGCCCCACAGCTAGTGATTGATCCGTTTGCTGAAACACCTCTTACATACTGCCCATTAGGGCATGTTGTTGCAGTTTTAGCTACAGGCTTACAGATAACATTCCCAGAAGTATCGACGCTATCGACATATTCATTCGCATTGCATGTCTTCGCAATTGTTTTTGCCACACAATGCTTTCCAGCAGAGTTAAATCTTTGTAGTACCTGTCCCGTAGCACAGTTTAAATCTTGAGCAACATAAGCTCCAGTTGTAGTTGAGACAACATAACTGTTTGGCATTGTCGCAAGAATTGATGACATTGAAACACACACAGCATTTCCATTAGCATCAATTTCTTTTAAGTATTGACCTGCAGAACATGACGTATTTAAAGTCAAAGTTTTACATGTGAAAATAATTTTCCCTGGGGTTGTTGTCGCCGCAGCAGTTCCATTAGCTGTATCTGTTCTAACAAGAAATTGATTTGAAGGACATATGTTGTTTACAATAACAGAACCCCCTTCATCTCGCGTTTCAATATTATGATGAACACATTCCCCATAAGGCATAACACTCCCATTGTAAGTGACAGTTCCATTCGCATTTCCTGATGGATTACAGCTCAAGCGAACTGCATCACGAATCATTTTAGCTGTGTCCGTAAAGCAACTTGAGACTTTTGTGGATGTCTGTGGATCTTTACCTATAAACACTTCCACGATGAATGAATCTGCCTTGCGAGTTGTATCAACTTTTAGCGTATCCAATATTTGATAATTAACCTCGATGTTCATAATATTAGGCTTAGTCGCGGATAAATACGTTCTAATATTTGTTACTGTTACGGCATTAGATCCTTGTTTTAGGCCATAAGATTTATCCTTTTCAAGAAAAGGTGCGCTTGCTCCGGTCGGAAGCTTTCTGCTTAAGATCGTATAAGGCTCAGGTGACGCGACCGTTCCGATTGTCTTACCTTGAAAATTTAACATACAATTTTCTGGCATGGAGATATAGGCTACAACTTGATTTTTTAAAAAAGATGTTTCGTTAAATACCAAGGTCGTATTTACAGTCTTCGTTGAAGTACTTAACAATCCAAAAGCAAGTAATCCGACCCCGCTAGCGATCCCGGCAGCAACCAAGACCTCAACCAAGGTAAATCCATATTTACTTTTAAATAATCTTCTCATTAAAAACATCCCACAGTTGTTTGAAGAGTATAAATAGTTGCATATGTAGAAGCATAACAAGCATGCCCAGTGTTCGGATAACCAGACCAAAGGATGCAACCTGTTGAGTTTTGCCCGTTATTTTGCCAAGCTCCGTCTCCTCCCCAAGGTACGGCATATCTCCAACTTCTATTTCCATCACAATAATAGGTATTACTTGAGTCTAGACATGCATTCGTATTCTGATGACCAAAGCTATAACATCTTGTCCAGCCCCCGGGGCAAGATGCTCCACTAAATCGACATTGACTGTTTCCAGTGTTCGCATGCTCAATCGTTCCACCAGCATTGCGACAATCTTGATAAGTGTGATTTGTACGTGTACCATCGCATGCCAGCGGTCTTTGAATAAGTTTGCACTGAACGTTACCGTTAGCATCTACACCACTAATACCGTATCCATTTGGACATGTGTGGGGGATCTTAATCCAGTCAACACAATCGACCGTTCCATCAGACTTGATACCACTTACGCGCTGGCCAGGATTACACCCACTACTAAGAACAGTTGAAGTATTACATGTCACTGACCCGTCTGTATTATACTCCGTCGCATATCCAGAGCCGCAACCAGCAAGCGGTATAGGACGACAAATCGCTGCACCAGTAGAAGTATTAAAACTACCTGAAAAAGCCTCTAAAGACCCACAGTTAATGTCTGTACAAACATATGAACCTGCCGATGCACCAGATGATAACTTATATAAAATTTTGCCAGGTCCACATTCCAAATAAGCAAGCTCACATCTAACGGATCCATCTGAATTGAAACCAGCAATGAATTTATTTGTTGGACAAGCATTCTGTAAACTAGCGCATTCATAAGAAACCGTAGCAGTTCCTTTTGCTGTTGCAGAAGCTCCAGGAGGCGCAACAATTCGTTTTAAAAATTGCCCAGCCGGACAAGTGAGCGCCGTATTAACATGCTGGCATTCCCCATAGGGGGCGCTTGCTGTAATTGTAGGATCATACTTGGCTCCGTTACCAACACATGAAAGTTCAACAGCAGTTTTTACAATCAAATCGTAATTACCATAACAATTTGTAATTCGAGGAGGAGACGCACCATCAACCAAAACGCTTAATGGAATATCGCGAGTCACATTACGTTGCGTGAATTTCGTTATTACTCCGCCTAGAAAATTATTCTCTTTTCGACGAAAACTTAATGAAAGAATCATTTCATTGGGAGAACCCGCGCTAGACAATCTATACTTAGAGGATATTGCACTTACTTCAATTTGAGAATTACCTTTCCCAAATACATCTCCAACCTTAATAATAGTATTAGATGTTGTTAAGGCTCCTGGCGTGCTCTGTAAGCTTGTAATTGGTGAACGATCAACATACTGTCCGCCGAAATTTTCAGAGATCGAGCAAACTGACATCAAGCCAACTTCAGCAAAGACTCTTTTTGTGACATTATTCATCTCAGTATCTGCCCCTGAAGACATGATCCCTTGAGATGACAATCTTTGTTGGCTATAAACCCCTAAAACAATAATCCCAAGTACTGCAATGGAGACAACGGCTTCTACCATCCCAATACCAGAGTGTTTTAATTGAGCTATGAAATTCAAAAGGTTATTAGACTTTTTAGACATAAAATGACCTTTACTTAAATAATTTAACCTTAACTTTTATATATTATGATCTAATATTAGAATTATAGAAATCTTTTTTAGAAATATATGAGATTAAAGATGTTTAAATTAGATCAGAAGGGTGTATCTCTGCCGATAGTTATCGGTGTAGCAGCTCTAATTCTTGCCAATTCATACTACTTCCTCGAACTGAACAGGTCTGCGTCTAAGACTGGAGCAATTACTCGATCTGAAATTTCTGAACAAGCAGAACAAGCTCGTATCGCTGGTGCACTTTCTGATTTAACTATTTGTGCATCGACCTCTAACTTTGGAGGCAAGGCCCTTGCCTCATTAATTAACACACAAATACCTTTTCCAATTAGTCGCAATGGTATCAATATCCTTGAGTTAAATAAGTCTTATTCTCAAGATACACATGCCGTAAGTCGCTTTCACTTAGAGTCGGATTCATTAATTTCCAACCCTCAGTTAAGATACTCATTGATTATCGTCTATGATCAAGCACGCAACGTCCCCAATTCAATAAGCCCGAAGAAGGGAGTTGCAAAAAAAACAGCAACAGTAAAGATTCCAATGTTCATTGAAACCGATGGTTCTGGGTTAATTACACGTTGCTACGCTCGTCCAACCGAAAATACGATTGAAAAACAAACAGCCGTTGAACTTGCCGTTAAATATGCCTGTATCAATGGCTCAACAACAACTCCTTTGGTCTTTGAAAGGTCAGCAAGCGCTTCATCGGCTATTTCTGAATGTGTAAATAATGTTCAAGAATTAACTTGTGGCACAGGACAAGTTCTCAATAGCGTCGCTGTAAATATATCCAGCCCAACAGTTCCAGGATCTGAAAACCGCAGAGAAGGTACCTGCATAGGCTTCAACCGAGCCTGCGCCACAACACCTGTTCTACAATTTGTTCAGAATATTGTAAGTAGTAACTTAACATGCTCCGACCCTGCAAATGGTGGCTGTTCAGGTGCTTTAATGATTAGAAATTCTGGTAATGCTAATGGGTTTAGCTGTAGCCAGACCTGCTCAACGACTCACCAGCTTTTTAATTCATACAATGCTAATGGCTCAGCAAACTGCTTAAACACTTCAACTGCATGTTCAATATCTGGCCAATACGCAACGACAGTGGATTCTAACGGAAATGTTACAGGATGTGCTTACGTTACTTATCGAAATAGATGGTGTACCTCTCCTTCAACTCAATACGCAACAGATATTGATCCGACGACACCTTCAGACCCTTTTAAATGCCAATCCTATACTAAAACCAAAGATTGCCCAGGAAATTACAATTACGCGACAAGCTTTACTTCTACAACTATTGCATGCACAGGAAACATTAATTACTAAGGTTTATAAGGTATCTTCTTATCTTTAAGCTCCTGATAAACCTTTTCAAAACTTTTTTGATCATTTTTTTTGGAGTGGATTATTAGAAGCATCTGATACCAATCTTCTATTGGATATTTATGTTTATTAGCCATAATGAATTCATATGCTTCATCATATTTCTCATATTTTATTAATAACTTTGCATAAGTTAGCTTAAAATCTTCTTCATAATTAAACTTTTCAGGCAAATTATTCATTTGCATACGCCACATGTTTACTATATTTGTTGAAGATTGCTGCCAAGAAAAAAGTCCTGCCCCCCAAAAAAGCGCTATAATCCCAAGAACTATTCTTAAAACGTATGGCCCTCTAATCTTTTCCCAATACCAATTAAGTAAAATTAAGACTATTAATGGGATTAAAAAGTAAGTTGTGGGTAAGTGATAATAGGAATGCCCCCCTGTCCCAAGAATATATTTTTCTGGAATAAATATTCCGAGAAAAAATGCCACATACAAAAAAAATGCGATTTTTGCCATTACGTTGCGACTAAAATATAGAGCTCCGCCCAAAAAGAAAAAAATTAATGACATAATTATAAGAGAGCTAGAAGTATTATAATCCGGCAATAAAACAGCAGCATTAAAACCATTTAACCTTAAAGGAGCGACAATAGAGATAACTTGATAATAAGCTGTTTTGATTATATCGCTGACGATGTAATCATTTTGATAAAATCCGATAACTGAAAATGTAAGCACAGAAATAAAAACTATTAAAAGATATGATTTACTTTTTTTATCAATTTCTTTAAGAAAAGCAAAGAAAAGTGCAAGGAAAACTAATTTAGTATTTAGGCAAATTGCTACAATTAAAGATGTTAAGAATTTTTTCTCATTCACTCTAAAATTTAAAAAACTTATTAGTAAAAATGACTCCGCTACAAACATTTGCCACTGATAAGGAAAAAGAAAAACATCTAAATGAGCTGGGATTAACAAGTAAAACAAGACCATGCACCTAGCACGAATTTTATCCTTGCTTATCTCAAGACTTAAGAGACAAATTAAAAAGGCATTTAAAACAAGCAGAGTCATCGGAACAATGTGTAAATAATATCCTTCTTTTAAAAAATATCCTGGAACTTTTGAGAAAAACATTCCGACATAAATTACTAGAGATGCTACGAAGATATACATTAAATGATTTCTAAAGTGTGTAATCATTCACCCTTTCCCCTCTAATTCCTTTTAATACTTCTTCGATTTCTAAATTTATTTTCTCAGGACTTGTTTTTAAATTTCTCTTCACCTTTAATAAAATCTCACTAGATTTAACATAATCAGCCTTAAAGTAGTAATGCTTCGCCAATATTAATGGTATCAGAATATTATCTGGTGATTTCTCTGCCGATTTTTTTATAATTGATATCGGATCTGGTGTTGATCTAATAGAAACTGCCGAACTTACAAAAAAAGCAATTACTACACAGCACGCAACAGCGGAAAAATTTAATTTTAATGGCACTTGAGAAAAGACTAAAATTAATCCAAGTACAGGAACTGCTAGCCAATATTCTACAAAATTTGAATATTGAAAAATTGGAATAAAAACCATACCGCAAAGAGGAAGAAGTGAAACTAAGTAAAAAACTATTCCCAAAGTAGACAACACCTTGTTAAAAAAAATGGAAACATCTATGGCCCTGTATAAAATCATGACAAGAACTATAAATGACGACATTTCAAAAAAAGAATTTGAGATACTCGTTCCTGTATGAATTAAAAGATTATCCCATGGATAAAATATATAGAGTGAGTATTTTGCAAGATTTACCAATGTTAAAATAACATTATCAAATGGGGTTACAATTGCTTCCAAAGAAACCGCAACTGGCCGTTGATATTCACTAGCACCAGAAGAGGAAATAAAAGCAGCTGCAGTTTTATCAGCTATTTTGCTAAGCAAGCTAAACAAATGTGTATTCCATAAAGTCAAAGCGCCTGAATAAAGGGATACAACTAAAAATGGTATTAACTTTCTTTTTTTATTATAAAAAGGGAAAAGCAAAATAATTGGAATAAAAACTGACTTTGAAAAAATAGATGCTGAGTAAAACAGCACTGACAACCAATAATGAAAGATATTTGATTTTTTTTCATTACCTGTAAAAAAAATCAATGCTATTAAAAAGAAAAAAATAGCCATCAATGTTTTTATTTGAATTATCCAAATAACATTAAAAACATTCAAAGGATGAACTAAGTAAATTAAAGATAAAAAATTATAATAATTCCCTTTGATTTTTTTTAAAAAATGACGAATCAAGAGAGCATTACAAACATGCAAGAATAAACTTAGTAAATGATAGTATAAGTATTTACTTCCCCATAATTTCAGCATCAAAGAGAGAGTACTATAAAATAGTGGCCATGATCTTTTAAAATCTCCCCATTTCCAAAAATCGAGCGCATTTGAGTTTTTTAATGTCCATGACTTAAATATAAAAAACCAATCATCCCATAAAGGATCGGCATTCAGTGCAGGATAGTAAATAATAAATGCAATTAAAAAATAAATGAAAAATATCCCAACGGCATTTAGTGGGATTTTCTTCCTTAAAGAATGGTTCATCCATGCTCCATCTTCGATCTTGAAGGACGTCTTGCTTTCCTCTAATATTATAACTGATGAAAATATTAAAAAGTACATTTTTTATTCTATTACAACTACTAATTTGCTCTTTGATATTAGAATCAACATCGCATTTTTTTTTGCTAAGTTCCTCAAATCCTCTATATAGAGCAAGGCGCATCCTTCAATATGATCATTTTTTAGGATGGATGCAAAAACCAAACCTAAATACAACTTTTGAGAATCAAAAAATACATACAGATTCAGAAGGCTTTAGGATTAGCGATGAAAAAATAAATCTTCTTACAAATCCTAAAATTTTGACACTTGGACCATCATCTGCCTTCGGATGGGGGGTTGCAAACAAAGATACGTATACAAGTGTTAGTGCAAAAAAGTTAAATTTTGAGCATATTAATGCATCTGGAGTTGGACACTCGATAGCTCAAGGTCAAAGAATATGGAGCAAAATTAAAAAAGTGAATCCTAAATATGTCTTGATCGCATATGGTGTAAACGATTTGGATAAATTTCGTTTTTTTGACTCAGATTCTCTTAACGATAAAGAATTTTTCCAACATGAGCCCCATGCTTTAAAAATAGATAAACTTTTACTTCCATCTGACTCTGCTATCGTTATATCGTTAGTTCTTCGCCAGCTGTCTCATACTTTCTACTGTGACCAGCTCATAAATTCTCCGCAAAGAGTCGAATGGCCTGAATATGAAAAAATTTTATCCATGATGACAGATGAAATGCTTAAGGCTGGAATAAAGCCCATTATTATCAATACACCTTTCTTTCTAGTACACCCAAACCCAAGATTTAAAGAATCTGATATTTTAAATGCCTATCGTGAAGTAAACTCATTTGCAGCCAAAGGGTATTGCAAAGAAGCCCATGAAAAACTCAAAATCGCTAAAAGTCTTGAGCCTTTTAATATTAATCAAAAAGTTATTGAGTTAAATCGTTTGTTGAAGGAATTTGCTAATAAAAACAATTTGTCGATTGTCGATGCCCACTCACTTCTCGTAAACCAAAACGCCAAAGAAAACTTCTACGACCCAGTCCACCCTTCAGCTAAAGGCCATAAATTAATCGCCGATGAAATTGTAAAACTAATTCAGGAAAAAAATTAATTTCTCAATCTAGTAATCAAATCACGCACAGAAGTGATCCCTTCCAGTGGCCTATACACACATCTAAATCCAAGATGCTTATCTCTATCCCAAATATTCAGGTTAATCGCCGTGGCAAAAACCCCAGAAACGTCCGGACTTCCCTGCTCCCAGTGTCCACCTCTGCAAATTCCATTTTTGTGTGCAACTTTGGCATTCTTAAAAGCACCAAACCCACAGAACATATTCGAAAGTTCAGGGTTATCACAATTAGTAGTCGGTCCAAAACGAGAAAAAGGCGGATTGTTGAATTTTACTAAACTAAAGGCAACATGGTTATCCGTGTTTAAAAGTGGCGAAGTGTCTTTAATCCACTCAGCAACGTTACCCGAGAAATCCCAGATAACAACATTGTTTGGAAGAACGTGAGTTCTTCTAAAAAAGCTCCACACAGATTGAGAGCATTTTTCAGTTAAACCAAAACAAGCATCCTGATCATTAGTGCTAGCGGCCAGTGGTGCATTAGGTGATTTGTTCGCATGCCCAACATTTAGCCTACCGACATACTCGGCCCCAGAACTCCAATTCTCAGGAACTGAAGCAATATCTCTTGCGACAAGAGTCCAAATTTCATTTGAGATCAAATCGTATCTATCGCCATTTTTTTGGCAAGCAGCGATGGCCTCTTTAAGTTTAACCATAGTCCAAGGTAGGCCTTGAGGTTGAGAGACGGCTTGACCATTGGCCCCTTTTCTCATTTCGTATTTGGCAACACAGACTCTTGAAAGTGCGCCGTCGAATTCAACGTATCCGACAGGGCAAACCTGTGGGTTGAAATAAAAAAAGTATGCGCTTGCGATGACGACGATCAAGACAATGATAATAGAAGTAATAGTAATTGTTTTTTTACTCATAATACCCTGCGTGGCAATATTGTTGAAAATCATTAATAGTATACATTAAATTGAATTAATTGCTATTGAGCGGGGAGCATATTTTTATAAAAGTCGATACCATCCTGAGCCTTTCCATCAAAGGCGATGGATCTGTCAGATAAAACGATCACTCGATTGCAAAGAAGGGACACTTCATCGAGGTTGTGAGAGACGATAATCGAGGCTCCACTTCCTTCAATCATTTTATTAATTCTGGAATTTAATTTCTCTGCAAAAAACTGATCGGTCCCACCTAGGACCTCATCAAGAATAATTAAGTCTGATGTTTTGGCCGTCAAAAGAGATAAGAAAAGGCGCGCCTTCATTCCCTTGCTGTAATTTTTTAAAGGAACGTTGGCAAAATCTTTAAGATCGCTAAAAAGAATGGCTTCTTCTACCAGAGCTTTTTTCTCAGGACGTGAAATGTTGGTATACATCAACTCACATAAAAGAATGGCATTCTCCAGGCCTGTAAGCTCAGGATAAATATTAAGTCCTGTTTCAAAGATGGCGCGTGCGTCGCCATTTAACAGAATTTTATCTGAAGCAATAATTTTTGAAAGATAACGGCAAAGAGAAGTTTTCCCAACGCCATTGGCCCCTAAAATGCCTACTCGTTCCCCTTTTTTTACATCAAATGAAATTTTGCTCAAGACCAATAAACGGTCGGGTGCATTGAGGAAATAATCAATCGGACTCTTTAGCATACTGACAAAGAGGTCTCTCACATTGTGGGCGCGGTAGTACTTTGCCTCATAAGAGAGGGAAAAATCTTTTACGCTTAAGATGACTTCATTAGACATTGATGTAAAAATCCTTCATTTTTCTGTTAAAAAGAAAGGCCAGCATAAGTCCAAGACCAGCAACAATCGCCAAGCTGATTCCCATATAACTTAACCAGGCTTCTGTATTTAATTCATAAAGAGAATTTTGAAAGAGAGCGATTAGAGGATAAAAAAGATTGATCTTTAAAATCCAAGGGAAACTTGCTTCCAAATAGTCGCGTGAATAAAAAATGGGCGTTACGAAAAAAGCGAGTCCCAGGAGAAAAGTCGAAACAAACTGGATGTCTCTATAAAAAACGTGAAGAAAACTAATAATCATCGTTAAGACGAAACCAAACACTAAAAGGACTAAAGTACTCAATAGGAAAAGTACTAATTGCGGTAAAGAAAAACTCATCATTCCAAGCCCCATTAAGGCAACGATTAGAATCAAAGTGGCCACCAGGTAATTAAAAAAATTATCCAGGACATTGGCCCCAATAATATAATTGGGATGAACTTTAAAAGTGAGGAGAACTTCCCTCGAGTGAACCAGAGAACTTGCAAAAGATGTCACACTTTGACTGATAAAAACCCAAGGCAAAAGCCCAGAGAGCAAAAACAACGGGTAATTTTGAATATTGAGTTTTAAGATTTTATCAAAGACAGTTGCCTGGATAATAAAACTGATAATGGGATAAGCAATAACCCATACGAATCCGGCCAAAGTTTTGCGGTACTTTGAACGCATTTGAAAGTAAGTAAGAAAGAGCAGTTTTTCTAGCTGTTTCATTTAATCCAAAAAAGGAGTTTAAGTTTCGTCCAAAGAGGAAGTTTGACATTGGTCACTCTCCCGACGACCTGATCAAAAGCAAACGGGTCATCAAACTTATAACCATCCAGGTTTCTAGTAATGATCATTCCTTGATCCAGGTGCTTATTGATATGCCATATATAGTGACAAGTGTACTTGCCCGAGTCATTAAAGACAATGATGTCGAATTTTTTTAGGTCGGGGAAGCTCACCTCTTCTAAAAAAATCTCCATTCCAATGGGGATGACCGGCATCATAGAGCCGGAGACAACTCTATATTTTTTCATAATTGGCCGCAATGTATTTCATAATCACTTCTGCCGCTTCTTCCGGGTTTCTTCCTAAAAAAAGCTTCATGCGCTTAGCTCGAAACAACAGTGCTCCAAAGCCAATGCAACGAAAGCAAAAGATCTTTGTCTTTGTTAAAAAATCTCTCCAACCATTTTCCCAAAAATATTCAATGACCATCGGCAAACCAAAACCAATAACTCCATGTTTTAGAAGCCCTTTTCCAGTCGAGAGAAAACTGGAATCTTTAAGAATTGACGTCCGTGAATTGTAACGGAAAGCTTCAATTAAAAGCACCTTCTCATAGGACTTTTCAAGCTCTACCACTTTTCCAGGAAGGCCTTTAAGCGAAAGAAGTTTTTTCTTTCCGTATTGGCCCCTATCCATGAAATAGTAATTTTCGTCCGGATTGAGTACTTTTAACTCTACTGCTTTATCACTCAATCCAATCTTAATTGGAAAGGGTCTGATATGACCTTGCCAATCAACAAGTGGAATATCGTCAGAGATAATTTTAAAACGAGAGTCTTTTAAAAACTCCATCAGAAGCGTGCTCTTTCCACCTTTCATTGGCATCATACAAACTAAGGCCAGGTCTTTGTAAGCAACACTAAAAGCATGAAGTTTATGAAGCCCTCCCAAATCCATGCGCTTTCCAATACGCGAGAGAATCAGAAGATAGCTCACCTCATGGATCTTTGAGAGATTTTTTGAATACATTTTTGCACTATTGGTTTTCTTATTCAGAACGACCATTAAATCACCGTAATAGTCGCAATAACGAACATCGTGAATGTCATAACAAATCGAATTAATCGTCTGCATGGTGCAAACAATATTAGGAATCTGTTCAAGAGGAGGATCATTTAGAAAAATCTGGAGCGAAAAATCCGGAATGACTTCTTCTGATTTTACAAAAACAGAAAAGTCCTTTTTTAACAAAACGAGAAGATCAGATGCCTCTGACTCCACTTTCACTTTATGACCGTAAAATTCAAAATAGGCAGGCTTCATGGTTTAAGCACTCCCATTAAATCCTGGGCCGTCATTTTCTGCCCTTCAAAATTAAAATGATGATCAACTAAATGATAGCGTGGGCTTTCAGGATGATTTGAATGAATAAAGACCGTGTCGATTTTATATAATTTTAAAAGGCGATCGAGCTCTTTTGCGTAATCATGTTTTGCTTCATGGTAGTTACTGATCACCACGGTAAATTTCCCTTTGGGAAACTTGGTGAGGTATTCATTGTTCATCTTCACCAGAATTTTAGCTACCAGGTCCATGTCTGACGGTTTTAATTTTGGAAGATCGCCAATCCAGTTAAAGACATCGATAAAAGACAAAAATCTTAAAATATGTGTGAGCAAACGGTCGTTAAAACTCCCCTTTCTTACCAGCTTCCCTTTATCCAAAGCATACCAAGGGCTTCCCCCCCTGTCCCAAGTCAGGTAACTTTTAGTTCCAATGACTCTCATTGACATCCAGTTTGGATAGAAAATATAAATGAACTGTCCTTCGCTTTCCTGGATCTCTTTATTCCAGGGAAAGTTTTCCATCAAAGACAAAGTATTATGAGGAGCTCCACCGCCATGACCAAAATTGTAAGCATGGTAATCTGTCCAGGACTTAGTAAAAAGAGCTGGTAGAGTTTCTTCATTGGGAAGCCCTAATCCGAAAGTATTAGAGTCTCCTGCTAAAATTAGATGTTTTTTCTTTGGCGCTGCCACCTCGTAAACTCTTTGCCCTAAAGCATTAATGTCATAAAAAATATCGTATCCGTCTTGAGTGCCTTCAATTTTTTTAGAGTGCTGGACTCTTGAATAGATGGGATAAACCCAACCAATCTGCGACTTCAATGCTTCATAAGCATCCTGGTCATAACCTTTTCCGTACCAGACTTTGTTATTTTCCACTAATGTTTTGCCCTCAGCAGTCTTAGCTGTCTCTACAACTTCAGAGTCGGGCACGTTGGCCCAGACACCAAGAGAAATGCAAAAAATTAAGAGTGGGAAAAGTTTCATAAGATTATTGTAACGTCACTACTTTCCTCATGACAATGACATCATCTTTCTTTAATCTATGCCCATGAAATACAGTATCGTCATCGTGACCTATAACAGGCAAAAGGAGCTTGTTCAGTGTCTGGAATCCATTCGAAAAAGCCCAACTTCGCATCCGTTTGAAGTCGTTGTGGTTTTTAATGGCGATCGCACCAACATTGAAAGATTTTCGCGAATCTACAAAGACTATTCTTTCTATTTCATTAACAAAACAACACCGGCCGCTGCTCGCAACTTTGGCGTGACAAAGGTACGCGGTGAGTACTTATTTTTCCTCGATGATGACTGCACTTTACCTCCTGATTACTTCTCGCACCTAAATTTCGACAGTGGGTGGGATGTTCTTGGTGGCCCAGATCAAACGCCAAGAAATGCCAGTGTTTTTCAAAAACTCACTGGAGAAGTGCTCTCTTCTCCACTTTGCATGGGGCCAACCTACAAAAGACATACCAAAACAGACAACTATTCGTCGGATTCAAGTGAGCGCGAGCTGATTCTTTGCAACCTATGGATGAAAACCTCACTTTTTCATGCAGAGGGCTTTAAATTTAATGCTGATCTTTTTAGGAATGAAGAAAACTTTCTGCTTAAAGAATTAAAGGAAAAGGGCAAAATCCTACACTACTCTTCAGAAATTTATGTCTATCACCTGCGCAAAGAAAACCTGGAAAAGCTTGGAGCTGCCGTTATTAAAAGTGGCGAATGCCGCGTGCTTAATTTCGTGACTCTACCTAACCGCAAAGAGCTGATCTACTTTTTACCACTAGTGAGTTTTTTATCTTTTCTCTGGCTGGTGTTTCACCCGCAGAGTTTTTTGATTTTTGTCTTTGCTGTTTACGCTCTGACAGTCGCTCTTTACAATGCCGTCGTCTGGAAGTCATTTAGCTTCAAGTATATCTTCATGCACTATTTTATTCTTGGTGCCTATGCAATTGGACTTTCAAAAGGCCTATGGAAATTCGGTCCGATTTTCTACAATAACTTTAAAGAAAACAGGTCATTCATCAACGAATCAAGCAGCAAGTAACCTCTGCTTGTTAACCTCACCTTGCCATCCTGTCTCTTATACACATCTGACGCTGCCGACGAAGGCTTCT
>CAXHHE010000003.1:0-28696 GCA_964016365.1 uncultured Bacteriovorax sp.
CACAGAAGCCTTCGTCGGCAGCGTCAGATGTGTATAAGAGACAGATTGTAAGGTCGGCCCCTTTTTCATTATTATCTTTTTTCTTCTTATCTAATTTTGCAATTCCAATTCCGTATGACATACCGATAGTGGCCCCGGCGAGAACGTCATGAAGGAAGTGGCGGTTGTCATTGATTCGGCTGATACCAACAAAAGTTGAAAGTGCTAATGCGGGAGCTCCCCATGCCCAGCCATGCTCACCTAGAACATATCCACTAAATGCAAAAGCAGTTGTCGTGTGCCCTGAAGGAAATGAGTTTCTATCTTTGTGCCCGTTGATTGGACGAGGTTCTCTGATTGTGTATTTCAAAGCTGTCGTTACACCTGAGGCATAGGCCGAAGCTTTAAACATTCCAATTGCTCTTCTGTACCCATCAGGATTTCCGCTGGCGCCCGCAAGAGTTTGTCCAAGAGCATAGAGGGCGTTTGGTAAAAGCTGCCCAGAGAGATCACCAAATTTTGAAAGTGATCCTAGTGGTTTGTCATTGGCCACTTCATTTTGAGTGGTATCGATGATTGAATCCTCAAGTAATAAGACAGTGAGTGTTAGCCCTGTTCCCACCATTAAAACATTTCGTGCGGAAGTTGTGAAAGGTGAAAGAGCTTCGTTTTTAAAGTCTGTGGAATCCCAGGCGAGTGCATTGAAAGAGGCTGCGAACAAAAGTGCAGGGAGGAGTTTTTTCATCTTTAATCCTTAAAAATGTTGATCCTTTAACTTTATCTGTATTGGAATAAAGCTCAATAAATTGTTCTGTAAATATATTGTATTAATACCCAATTGAACTAAACCTCTAGGGATTTAACTGCCGAAGTTAAAGACTCGGCTACTTCTATCCTTTTGAAATATTGTGAGAGGAATATTTCCTTTAAAAATCCCTAAATACAAATAGGATATATTTAAACATTTGTATGTTATTAACCGAAAAGTTGGGTATGAGTATCAGAATCCTGGTTGTGGATGACGACCAAATCAATTCAAGAGTTTTATCACAAAGGCTTATGAAAAGAGGCTTCAACGTGACGTGTGTGGAATCAGGCAGAGAGTGCCTTGAGGCACTTCAAGGCGACACACCTGATTTAATCCTTCTTGATATCGTTATGCCGGAAATGACAGGGCTTCAGGTCCTGCAATACGTGCGCACAGTGTACTCATCAATTGATATCCCTATTATCATGGCGACAGCAAAAACAGACGTTGCCGACATCGTAGAAGCGCTTAAGCTTGGTGCTAACGATTATATCCAGAAGCCGGTTAATATTGATATTGCAGAAGCGCGTATCAATGCTCAAATCAACGCTGTAAGAAACTACCGCGAGGCCATGGAGAAAAGAGAAGTTGAATCAATCAACTCCCTGATTGCAACATACAACCATGAAATCAACAATCCTCTAACGATTGCCTTTGGACTTCTGAGAAAAGCGAAGAAGGAAGCAAGTACAGAGTACTTCGATCGCATTGGAGACGCTCTTCAACGTGTTACTAATATCGTAAAAGAAATCGAGCGCATCACTTCCAAGAGACAAGAGGAGTCTGATCAAGACGTCACTCAGAAGATTTATAAAATTCGCTAGGATTTTTATAATGAATCTGCAGAAGAGTTTTGGATTTCTGATTAGAGATCTTGGTTTCTTTTAACCCCTTATCACTTTCAGCATACTCCGGCAGAGGCAGGGAGAGTTTCTGGGCCATATCCAGGTAATAATCGCGCTTAGTGATTCGCAAATCGCTGATGATGTTAAGGGTTTGTCCCCACGTTTCTGTCTCAATGATCTTTGTGATAGCGCTCACACAATCGTCTTGATGAGCAAGGTGTAGAAATTCACCACCGGTTTTTATATCTTTTTTTCCGGCCAGAAAATAGACAGGGTGGCGCTTTTCTCCGTAGAGACCGCCCAGGCGTAAAATAACGGCATTCTTAAAGCGAGCTCGCAGGTACTCTTCCGTTTGTGCCAGAAGTGGCGACTGAGTGTTTTCCGGGTCAATCGGAGTGTCTTCATCTACACTTCCCATGTTTTTTCCATACACAGATGTCGAGCTGGTGAAAATAATTTTTTTATCGGTTGGGAGATGATCAAAGAAATTTTTAACAGCGACAAAAGGAAGAGGTGGAATGGTATAAACGACAACGTCGGCCTTAAGAATCTCTTCGTTGAAAGGGTCCTGGATTAAATCAAAAGTGATGTAAGAAATCCCTTCACTTTGAAATTCAGGTGACTTGTCGCTGGCCGTAGTGACGGTGAGAGTGTGTCCTTTAGACAAAAGTGTTTTTGCCAATGGTTTTCCTAACCAGCCGCACCCAATCAAGCATAAATTTTTGTTCTTCATTTGATTAGCTCCTGTCTTCATACTATCATTGGTGCATCTTTTATCCCATAAGGAGTTTGACCATGAGAAGTCTTTTTTTAGCTGCCTTTTTATCTATTGCAACACTAACTAACGCTCACGCTTACACTGACCCAAAAGTTGGTGGAATGGTGACATTAAAAAAAGGACTGGAAAAAAAGATCACTAAAAATGGTGTACTTTTTATCTTCGCAAAACAAGCTGGGCCGGATTCAGGGCCAAACGATAGGACTCCACCTGTTGCAGTTATCAAAGTTGATAGACCAACTTTTCCTCAGGCCTTTGTGATCACACAAAAAAACGTGATGATTCCTGGTGCTGATTTTAAAGGACCTCTTCACGTAATTGCCCGTTACTCACCATCTGGTGATGCTCTTAATAAAGCAGGAGCGATCGAAGGGATGGACCCAAAGTTTCCTTCAACAGATTTAGGAAATAAAAATCTTAATATCGAACTGAACGTGGAACTTAAGTAAGAGTGGATTTCTCATTATTTCCAAGCAAAGAAGAATGGGGAAGTGGAGACGAAGCGATGGACAACAAGCTGTCCATCGCTTTAAGAAAAGTCCAGGAGAACCTTTCGATAGCCTCTATTAGTGAGTTTTATTTTAATGGACTCACACTCAAGCCCCGCGCTTACAATCCGTCTTTTCACGTCACCATTGAATTTGTCACCAAAGCTTTTCTGTCTGGGCTTTATCCGGACGAAAACAACGATCAGCTCATGCATAAAATTAAAGGGGATTACTTTAATAAAAAGAAAGTGCCTTTCCAGTTGAATGACAGTGAAGACATTGTCTCTGAGCTTAAAAAGAAAGGGAGCTTCCGTTATAAAGGTGAGATTGATTTTTATCTTCATCGCCAGGTTCCAGAGGAAAGAAACCCTTTTCTGCGCATTCCTTTGAAGCGCGCAAATCTTGACTTGCATACTAAGATAATTATGAAGGACTTTAAATTCTACTTAAATGGAGAAAAAGACGAGTCTCATCACACTGAACCTCTCTTTCGCGCCTTGCGCGCAAAAGACCAAGTGCTTTTCATCGAAAATTTTGCTGAACTCTGGTATCATGAGGGACAGATTTTTTCACTTCCCTTATTTGAGAATTAATCACAGGAGAGACCTATGGATATCAAGAATGTCTTAGATAGATTAGATCTAAGAAAGTTTCCTTGTCACTTTGTCGACGTAAGAATTGAGTGCACGCAATCGAGCAGCTTTCTTTTTCAAAACGGCGAACTGGTTGCGGCCAGTGAAAGACCAGTCCTAGGTGCTTTTGTTCGCGTTCATCACCATGGAGCGTGGTTTTATTCTTCAACAACGGCCGTAAGTGCATTGGCAGATGAGATCACAAAATTAATTAAGCAAGCGGAGGCAGGCCCTCATGCTTCTGGTGTTTATGCGCTTCCAGCTAACAATGGGGCCCATCACCTGATTAATAAAACGAAACATGCTTTTTCTAATATCTCACTTGAAGACAAAGTGAAGATGGGGGAAAAGTATCTTCCGCTAATTAAAAAAATTGATAACCTGAAGGATTCAAGAATCAGGTACACCGATGTGTACAAAGAAAAATTCTACAAGTCTTCTGTGGGGACAGAGTTCTCTTACGATTTTAACCAGGCCGGTTTTGCTTTTGGGGCCACATTAAAAAAAGGTGAAGAACTCTTTGAGGATGGCTTCAGGCTTTATGCAACCGAATTTAATTCGTTCCAGAACCTGGAGAGTGATATCCTGAATTACTTTGTTGAAGCTCAAAAATTCCTGAGCGCAAAGACCATCACGCCTGGAAAATATAAGGTCGTTCTTTCTCCGGAAATCACTGGAGTGTTCACTCACGAATCTTTTGGCCACAAATCTGAAGCGGACTTCATGATGGGGGACCCGGAAGCGACAAAAGAATGGAAACTGGGAAGCACGATCGCAGCTCCTTGTTTATCTATTGTTGATACAGGTGTTCACGACAACACATCGGGATACTGTCCGATTGATGATGAAGGAACATTAGCTCAGAAAACGTACTTGATTAAAGACGGTGTCTTAACAGGGCGTCTGCACTCAACTCATACGGCAAACGTGCTTGAAGAAAAACCAACTGGAAACGCCAGAGCGATGAACTTTGAGTATGAGCCTATTGTGCGTATGACTTCAACTTATATTGAAGGTGGGAAGGTTCCGTTTAAAGAGCTGCTGACAAAAGCAGAAGGTGGGGTTTACTTCTATAATTTCAAACACGGTTCTGGTGGAAGTACTTTTACGATTGCACCAATCAGGGCCTACATGATCAGAAATGGAGAATTGGCAGAACCTGTTCGCGTTTCAGTTCTGTCGGGCTCAGTGTTTGAAACACTAAAACAAATCGAAGCTTGTGGGGATGATTTCCATCTTGAAAGCTCTGCCTTTGGCGGATGCGGGAAAATGGAGCAGTGGCCACTTCCTGTGGCCGATGGTGGACCTTCGATTCTCGTTAACGAAATGCAGATCAGCTAAGGAAGGAGAAAAAAATGAAACACGATATTCTGACAACAAATGAAGAGTCTCTTTCAGTTGAAGTGGTCGCAGGCCAAGTGAATTCTTCACGAAATAAAAACATCACCAAAAAAGGCGTGCGCCTTTTTGAAGGCAATAAAATTTACACCACTTCTTATGTGGGAGATATCAGCGATGCTGAGCTGGTTAAAAAGGCCCAAGGGGCCAAGAGCGTGGGGATTCCTTACGATTATGAACTTCCTCATTATCAAAACGGCAGAATGATCGACGAAGGAAGCTTTCAGGCTCCTCTGTCGCAGATCATGGAGGCGATTGAAGCAACCCAGGAACGCCTTCAAGGTTATTCAAATGAATTCGTCTTCAATGGAAAATTTGAACGCGCCATTCATACTGTCTCTTTAAAAGATGACAAGGGCGCAGTCATGGAGAAGAAATACGGAACAAATGGCTGGTATTATCTCTTTAAGAGAGTAGGATCACCAAACCTTCTGGATGGTTATTTCTCAGGAAGTGGAAGAACCCTGGATATCGGTGATGTCCTTGATAAAAATCTTCCTTATCTTGATGCTTATAAAAATGAAATCTCTTTCCAGAATGGGAAGTACCCGGTGCTTTTTATCGAAGGTGCAGGGCTGATGAATAAAATGGTTGAATCCCTTCGTGCAGATAAATATTGTGAAGGTTCGGCCCTTTATAGTGGAAAACTGAATCAACAAATTTTTAGCAAAGATTTCTCTCTCTACGATATCAATTTACTTCCGGAAGATGGAGTCTACCGCAGGTTTGATGAGGAAGGGACTATCCGTAAATTGGAAAAACTTCCCTTGATTGAAAACGGTGTGATGAAAGCTGTGATCGCTGACCTTCGCAACGCCAAGAAGTATGGAGTAGAGGCAACTGGAAACGGAATGCGCTCTTATGACTCCGCTGTTGGGTTAGGTTTTAATGCTCTCGTTGTTGCGGCCGGAAAGAGGAGCACGCAGGAGATTTTAAATTCTCTTGATCAATGCGTGGTGGTTTTTATGGGAGATGGTGGAGATTTTACAGATAAGGGAGATTTCTCGACTCCACTTCAGCTTTCTTACCTGGTTAAAAAAGGAGAGATCGTAGGACGACTTCCACAATTAACGGTTAAGACGACAACAACAGATATGTTTAACACTCGCTTAATTGAAATTGCCAGTGACGGCTTTCAAAAGAATTTTAGGAATCCAAGTCTCTTTACTGAGATGGATGTGTATGTAAATTGATCTGAAAAAATGCGATAGCATTTTTACGGCTTGTGTATGACGGAAAAGTTTAATTTTGTTTTTAAGAGATCAGATCAATGAAGATCCAATTTATTTCTCCTGAATCCACTTACCGTGAGGTTCAGGAGCTTCGTGCTCATACTGACTGTATTTTGATTGACCAGAAAAAGCTCAATCAAAAAGACCAGACCGACAGCTTCCAGGTTGATGATGAAAATTTTGATATCAAAAAGCAGCCGCTCAGATTGATTGCGATCTCTTTACATGATTTAAAACCGCACTGGAGCGTCTTTAATGACCGTTTTAAGCGCAATACAATGGTGATCTCATTTGATGATGAGATCCAGGACAATCCGCGTATTGTGAGGTTTCTGGAAGAAAGGGGAGTGGCACTCCTGATGTGTAAACGAAATAAAAAAGGCCTTCTTGATTACGAAGGCCTTTTAAGAAGTTTAACCAGTCTCAAATTCACTTCAATACTGGTTGAGGATAGTATCGACCTGATCGAAGAAGTTACTCCTTGGGTTTAGACAGGTCGCCAATTTGTTTTTTAGCCGCTTCTGTGTCGATCTTGTTTCCTTTGTTAACCAGCTCGACAGCTTTGTCCGGGTCATTTCTCACCATGCCGACGGCCGTTTCTTTTAGTGCACTCACTTGAGCATCACTCATACTCGTCAATTCCTTTACAGCTTTCTGGTAATCGCTCTCTGAAATTTTTCCCATTTTTTTGAGTCCATCAAGACTCTTAATGATGTCTTCTTTAGAGACAGTAAAACCTTCTAATGGGTCTTTATCCAAGTCCTCGCTGGCAGAGACGGTATTCTGGAAAAGGCAGAAACTAAGAAGAGCGATTGCTAGTAATTTGCCAAAGAACATTGAAAGCCTCCGGGGTGTGACCAGAGTCATACTAACATGGGTGAAAAATTGGGCCTCGGGAAGATTCTAACCACTCAAAAGAAGGTCGAAAAATCCCGCCCCTAAATAAAAAGGGTGCCCAGAAAAAGTGGATGTAGGGTAAACCTAAAGGTCGGCGAACGAGTCGTCGTACTTAACGTTGTGGTAAACTTTTGTGACGTCATCATCACCTTCAAGCAGGTCTACTAGTTTCATAACCGTCTTGAAAGTTTCTTTGTCGATTTCTTTAAACGTTAGAGGCACGCGCTCAAGACCAGCTTCATCAGCAGTGACCTTTAGTTCGTCTAGTTTTGTCTGAATGGCACCGAAAGATTCCATTGGTCCAGTGACAGTGTAGAACCCGTCTTCCAGGACAACGTCTTCAGCTCCCGCATCGATCATGTCCATTGTAAAGTCGTCTTCTACTAGTTTCCCTTGTGGGATTTCAAAAACAGATTTTCTCTCGAATACGAACTGAAGGCATCCAGTTGTTCCCAGGGACCCGCCGCACTTGTTAAAGAAGTTACGAACGTTAGCAACAGTTCTTGTACCATTATTTGTTGAAGCTTCAACGAAGATAGCAACACCGTTAGGTCCGTATCCTTCGTAAGCAATATCTTCATATCCTTCATCATCGTTACCAAGACCTTTTTTGATCGCACGGTCGATGTTGTCTTTTGGAACGTTATACTTTCTGCATTTTTCAAGAGCGATACGAAGCATGAAGTTACTTTCAACTTCTTCTCCACCTTGTTTTACCGCTTTTGTGACTTCGCGAAGAGATTTGGTATAAATTAAAGAGCGCTGTTTGTCCTGATCGCCTTTTTTTTCTTTAATGTTGTTCCACTTACGTCCCATGCATAATCCTGTTTTTTAATTTTTATATGTGTCAAAGTTTATCAGTTTTTTAACGGAGCTTCAAAATAAATAAATCCATCGTGGGTGTGTTTTATCATCATTGGATGGTGTTTTTTCGAAAACTTCTCAAGGAGTTTAGTCATTTTCAGGTTACTCACATGGTAGTCGCCATAAAATTGGGTGATCCCGACTTTTAGAGCTTGTTCAGCAATCTGATCAAAGAGCCTTGTTCCAAGACCTTGACCTTGATAACAATCCACAATAACGATGCCGATTTCGGCTGATGTCGATTGGGCCTCTGGTTTGACTGCGCGGATAACTCCCGCAGGCAAAAGATTGTCACCTTTGTGGTGAACGGCCACGTAGGCGAGATGATTAACCTGATCGACCTCAGTTAAAAATTTTAACTCGGCCTCAGAGAATTCTGTTTTGTTGGCAAAGAAGCGCTGGCGGATGGATTCAGGCGAGAGCAACTGCAATCCCGCCTGTATAGGGATTTTATCGTCTGGACTAATCTGTCTAATTTCAAAGTAGTCAGGTTTAATCATTAAGCCCCAAGTATTCATCGAATGATTTCTCTACGTCGATGATTGATCCGTCTGGTTGAATATCAATAATTCTATTGGCTACCGTCTGTACGAACTCGTGGTCGTGGCAGGCGAAAATTAAAGTCGAGTCCCACTTCTTTAGGCCTTCGTTCACTGATGTGATACTTTCAAGGTCAAGGTGGTTTGTTGGACCGTCCATGATTAAAACGTTGGGTGCTTCAAGCATCATCTTTGAAAGCATCATGCGGACTTTTTCTCCACCTGATAAAACGTTTGTTTTCTTCTGGCTTTCTTCACCCGTAAAAAGCATACGTCCAAGGAATCCTCTGACGAATGATTCGTCTTTGTCTTCCGAGAAATCGCGTAACCAGTCTACCAGGTTGTTTCTGCCGTCGGCGAAGAACTCAGTGTTGTCTGCAGGGAAGTATGATTTTTGAGCGGTAACACCCCAATTGATTTGTCCAGAGTCAGGCTTAGAAACTCCAACCAGAACGTCCATTAGAGCTGAACAGGCCTGGTCGCTTCCAAGAAGCACGATCTTGTCTGTCTTTCTTACCTGGAAAGAAATTTTTTTAAATAAAACTTTTCCATCGAGAGATTTAGAAAGTTTTTCAACTGTAAGAACATCTTTACCAATCTCTTTCTTCGCTTTGAAAGAAACAAATGGGTATTTTCTCGTTGAAGGTTGAATATCTTCAAGCGTGATTTTATCAAGCATCTTTTGTCTTGATGTCGCTTGTTTTGATTTCGAAGCATTGGCAGAGAAGCGGGCGATGAAGTCGCGAAGTTCCTGCATTTTTTCTTCAGTCTTTTTGTTCTGGTTAGACTTTAGAGTCATGGCCAGCTGAGAAGACTGGTACCAGAAATCGTAGTTACCAGTGTAGATTTTAATTTTTCCGAAATCGATGTCGGCCATGTGAGTACACACTTTGTTCAGGAAGTGACGGTCATGGGATACAACGATAACTGTGTTTTCAAATGTTGCCAGGAAGTTTTCTAACCAGTGGATCGCTTTCATATCCAAGTGGTTGGTAGGTTCATCCAGAAGAAGAATATCTGGTTTACCAAATAGGGCCTGAGCAAGGAGAACCTTAACTTTTTCACCACCGTTTAGTTCGGCCATTTTTTTAGAAAGAAGTTCTTCTTTGATACCAAGACCAGAAAGAAGCGTTGCCGCTTCAGATTCGGCTTCCCATCCGTTCATTTCACCAAAGAGCGCTTCAAGTTCAGCTGCTCTTAATCCGTCAGCATCAGAAAAATCTTCTTTAGCGTAAAGGGCGTCTTTTTCTTCCATCACATCCATTAAAACTTTGTTACCCATGATAACAACTTTTAGAACTTCGATGTCTTCGTAAAGAAAGTGATCCTGTTTTAGTATTGAAAGACGTTGCCCTGGAGTGATGAAAACATGTCCAGATGTACTTGGGATTTCACCTGATAAGATTTTTAAGAACGTCGATTTTCCGGCACCGTTAGCACCGATAAGACCATAACAGTTTCCTGGAGTGAACTTGATATCCACT
This sequence comes from uncultured Bacteriovorax sp., assembly GCA_964016365.1. Taxonomy (GTDB): domain Bacteria; phylum Bdellovibrionota; class Bacteriovoracia; order Bacteriovoracales; family Bacteriovoracaceae; genus Bacteriovorax. Next base: position 9,945 of record CAXHHE010000003.1, read on the forward strand.
TCATCAAATAATTTTCTGGCCCCGTAACGAAGTCCGACATTCTGGCAAATAATCATAAGAAATTCCTCATTTTGTAAGAAATCTCTTTTTAGACTGAATGAAAGAAAAAGTCAGTGGTTTTTCATTCGAAATTTCACAGAGATATTGCTCTGATCCAAAAACTTTTATGGACGGATGCTTTTTTAGGGGAGTAATACTGTCGGATACACTAATTTTTTATCAACACACCGGGTAAAAGATGGAAAACGAACAAATGATTTCTCAGGATTTCCTGCCTAAATACGAATCAGCTAGAATTGCTGTCGAGCGCGCACGTCAAATCGTCCGCGACAATAACGAAATGGTCTCTAAACTCAAATCTGAATCCAATATCCAGGAGGGGATGGACCCCTTTATGGAGGCAGAAAATTTTTCTCACGATGATTCTTATGCTTTTGACCTATATAAGATAAAATCAACTAAAGGTGTTCGCGATTTTATTAAAGATATGTTTGGAGTGCATTAGTCATGTCAAAGAAGAGCGTAAGAAAGGCCAAAGGTCTTACTCAAGATGAAAAAGAACTGGGAAAGAATCGTATTTACATTATCCTGGGAATGATTGTGGTGGGACTAGCGATCGCCATTTATCGAATCAATCAGTAATTTAAAATTCAAAGGACATTAATTGTGAGCAATCTCATTCCAGGCCAGCGCTTTATGAGCGAAACTGAGCCAGAACTGGGACTTGGGATTCTATCGACTGTTGAATCCAAGACCCTAAAAATTTCTTTTCTCGCAGCTAAAACTGAAAGAGTGTACGGATCAAAAGGTGCGCCCATTAAGCGCGTGGTTTTTGCCGTAGGTGACGAAATCACTTTAAGATCAGGACAAAAAATTACTGTCGACGCTGTCGTTGACCGCGAAGGCATCATTGCTTACCAATCAGCAAGCGATACATACGATGAAAGAGAGCTTTCAGACTCTTTGAGTTTCAATAAGCCGGAAGACCGTCTCTTTAACGGAAACGCCGATGCTCCAGGGCTGTTTGAACTTCGTTTCAAAACACTATGGAACAAAAACCGCCTGACTCAATCGAGGGTCAGAGGATTTGTTGGTGGAAGAATGAATCTCATTCCTCACCAGTTTTATGTGGCCGATCAGATTGCCGATAGACCTATCCCGCGCGTGCTTTTAGCAGATGAAGTAGGGCTGGGGAAAACGATTGAAGCAGGTCTGGCACTTCATCATTTGATTTTATCTGAAAGAGTCAAACGCGCTTTAATCCTGGTTCCCGATTCACTGGTCTACCAGTGGTTTATTGAGATGCTAAGAAAGTTCAACTTAACTTTTACCACACTCAATCAGGAGACTCACCTAGAGCCAAACACCAACCCATTCACTGACAATGACTTTGTTATCGTGAATATCGGTCTTCTGAAAGGTGCTGAAATGGCCCGCAGAATGATGAGTGAAGCGACCTGGGACATCATGGTCGTCGATGAAGCTCACCAGTTAAAATGGTCACAGGAGAATGCTTCTGCTGAGTATAAAATTGTTGAGGCCATTGCGAAAAAATCATCAGGGCTTCTGCTTTTAACAGCGACACCTGAACAGCTGGGGATGGAAGGACACTTTGCCAGACTTAAACTTTTAGACCCGGATCGTTTTTACGATTATAAAAAATTTCTAGAAGAGACAGCGCACTATGAAGAGGTGGCCAAAACCGCTCGCGAGCTTTTGAAAAAAGGTGATGCTGAAAGTGAAGTGAAACTAAAAGAGCTTCAGGATCTTCACGGCCCGGGAAGAATCTTTTTTAGAAACACCAGAACCAGAATGAGTAAGCACTTCTCTTTTTTCCCAAAGAGAATTCTGCATGCTTATCCGTTGGAGAGTAAAAAAACTCACCACCTTGGACTGGAAGATGAAGAAACTATCGGACCTTCATTTGATATGAAACTCGACTGGCTGACGGAGTTTTTAGGACGTCACCAGGGAGAAAAAATCCTTTTAATCACTAAATCAAAAACGAAAGTTCTCTGTCTGGAAAAACTTTTAAAAGATCGCTTTCCGGCCATGAATGTGGGTGTGTTTCACTCGGGGCTTTCATTTGTTGCGCGCGATCGCCAGGCCGCTTATTTCGCCGATCCACAAGGGGCCAATCTGCTTTTATGTACAGAGATCGGAAGTGAAGGGCGCAATTTTGAATTCGCTCACCACTTAGTGCTTTTTGATCTTCCGCTTTACCCGGATTTATTAGAGCAGAGAATTGGTCGTCTGGATCGTATCGGTCAAGACAGCGATATCCACTTACACGTTCCTTATATTGTCAGCTCATATGATGAAATTTTATACCAATGGTTCCACACCGGACTGGACGCGTTTGTTCATTCGGCAAAAGGGGCGAGCATTGTTCACCAGCAGCTGCAATCGCTCCTGGAAGAGTACTTGAATAAACCAGAGCTGTGCTTTAAAGACCCACAAGTTCTTCAGGAATTTTTGGAAAATACGGCGCGTGAGTTTAAAGAAGTTTCTCATAAATTGGAAGAAGGGCGCGATATTTTAGTTGAACTTAACTCTTTTAAAGAAGAAGAGGCCAAGACCTTAGTTGGTGAGGTGAAGAAGTTTGATGAAGAGTCAAACCTGATTAACTACATGAACGATGTCTTCCAGGAGTTAGGTGTCGACATTGAAGATTTAGATGACGGTGTCTTCTTTATCAGGCCAAGTGACAATATGTACGTGCCGTATTTCCCTGGTTTACCAGTGGACGGCATCAGGATTACTTACGAGAGAAAAACAGCTCTTCGCCGCGAAGATGTGGAGTTTTTAACCTGGGATCATCCGATGGTTGTCGGGGTGATTGATCTTATTTTGAGCAACACTTTTGGAAACGTGAGTGTGATGATGAGAAAGAAGTCAGGGCAGAGTAAAACTTTTATTGAAACGTTCTTTAAACTTCAGGCCATTGCTCCAAAGAGTTTGAGCCCCGAGAGGTTTTTTCCGCCGACTCCGATTCGTATCCTGGTTGATTCGACAGGGGAGAATTTTTCAGCGAAGTTTGAAAAATCGGACATCGATGAAAAGATCACTGGCGCCGACATTGAGACGGCCAGAAAAGCAAAGGGACTTCCAAAGGCCGCGGTTCAGAAGGTGTTAAAGAGCGCTCATGACCATGCTCTACAGGAAGCTGCAGAACTTAAAAAGAAATACAAAGAAAACATGATTGCTCACCTAGATGCAGAGAAGACGCGCTTATTAAAATTAAAAGCGAAAAACCCTGTCGTTAGAAATGAAGAGATTGAAGCGATTGCTTCGCAAATTGAAGTGCTGACAAAGGCCTACGATGAAGCGGAAGTCGTCTTAGATTCTCTCAGAGTGATTTTCTAAACCAAAAAACTATTCGAGAAGTCCTTCAGTCTGGAGGACTTTCTTGAAATCATTTAAAAGATTCAGTTCATAGTTTCCTAACTCATCAATCATCATGTCTTTTAGCGTCTGAGCAGGAGATGTTTTGTTGGTGATCGTGCGCTTGTCGTAGTTGTTAACCAACGAGAGAATCTCTTCTTGAAGAGTGAGTTTTTTCTTTTTATTTGGTCCAAGTCCACTCGCTACTTCTTCATGGTTCATCACCAGTTCAAGAATGGCAGGTGTCACGTATGGCTTTTCTTTTAAAATATTGGCAGCGTCTTTACAGTGAAGATAGTACACGCGTTTATCATCATTGCTTAAAAACTTCTTAGGTTTATAGAAAAGCTGAATGTCGTCTTTGTTAAAAGTCGTAAGCCCTATGTCGTGGATCAGCGCCGCTGTTCCCAAGTCATCCATTTCTTGCTCTGTACATCTTTTGACTTCAGCAAGTTTGACCGCAAGGGCACAAACGTTAAGTGAGTGCTTGATAATTTCTTCGTTCTTTTCAACTTTTTTCCCGAAAATTTTCTTTAATGTATCCGGGTTTCCAGTGATAACCTGACGTAAGCTTTTGGCCGCTTTTTCAGTGGCGCGGTAAGCACTTTCCGTCGGGTTCTTCTGCATTCTTTCAACCGCAGAGCTGGCAGCTCCTTCGGCCATGTTTACTTTTTCTTCCAGGTCGACTTTTGGATTAGACAACGTTTCATCTAAAAGAGCATCGAGGAATTTTTGGAAATTCACTACATCCTGTTCAGTGATAAAGAACTTGGCAATCTTTTGCGTTTTAAGCTTTTGAAATTTATCTTCTGAGAGCTGCTCGCCACGTTTAGCGTAGCAAAGGTAGTGCTCCTTAAAAAAAATATAAAGATCAAAAGTGAGATCTCTTAGAGGCTTAACTGTCGAAATGCGAAGGGGAGTAAATTCCATGTGAATAGTTTAGAGAAATTCATAGGAAATTCAAGGTTCGAATAGAATCTTTCTTATCATCCTTTACCGGAGTAAATTGCTATTAGCGCTCGGAGCGTCATCGAGAGATAACTGATGCCAAACCCTGAGTGCCTCTGGTAGAGTGAACGTCAAAATTTACAATAGGAAAGCTTCAATGATCAGTTTCAATAACGTCTCTAAACACTATGGTGGGCAAGTTCTTTACGACAATGCCTCATTTATCCTGCGTCCAGGCGATAAAGTTGGTTTAGTTGGACCCAATGGTGCTGGTAAAACGACTGTTTTTAGAATCCTGATGAAAGAAGAGGGCTTTGAAGGGGGCTCGATTACTGTTCCCGATAAAGTCCGCGTGGCCTATTTCTCTCAGAATATTGGAGAAATGAAAGGTCGCACTGTTATTGAAGAAGTTATGAGCGGATCGGCGAAGGCCTCTGAGTTAGCTTCTGAGATGAGAAAAATTGAAAAAATGCTGGAAACAGACCTTGATCCAGATGAAATGGAAAAAGTTCTCATCCAATTGGGTGACTACCAGACTGAGTTTGAAAAACTTGGTGGTTACGATTTAGATACTCGTGCAAAAGAAATCATCACGGGTCTTGGGGTTATGCCTTACGACCACGACCGTGACGTAGGCCTCTTCTCTGGTGGATGGAGAATGAGGATTGCCCTGGCAAAAGTTCTTATTCAGCAACCAGACGTTATGCTAATGGATGAGCCTACCAACTACCTCGACCTTGAAAGTATCGTGTGGCTGGAGCAATGGTTAAAAGATTATAAGGGCGCCGTTCTTATGACTTCCCACGACCGTGACTTCATGAACGGGATTGTTAACAGAATTATCGAAGTGGCCAACAAAACAATCACGACGTTTACTGGTGATTACGATTACTACGAAAAAGAAAAAGAAATTAGAAAAGTTCAGCAGATTGCTCAGTATGAATCTCAACAGGCGATGCTGCAAAAAGAAGAAGAGTTTATCGCTAAGTTCGCGGCCCGTGCTTCTCACGCCGCTCAGGTACAGTCTCGCGTAAAGAAGATTGATAAGATCGAGCGCGTAGAGCTTCCACCTGAAGACGTTGTCATGGATTTTACTTTCCCGGTTCCTCCGCGCGGAAGTAACGATGTTGTGACGATGAAAAATCTTGCTAAGACTTGGACTCGCGACGATGGGACTCCTCATAAAGTTTTCTCAGGACTAACAGCAACAGTTAATCGTTTAGATAAAATTGCGGTTGTCGGGGTTAACGGTGCCGGTAAGTCGACACTCCTAAAAGTTATTTGTGGTTTAACGGAAGCATCTGGAGGCGAAAGCGCTCTAGGGCCTTCAATCCAAGCGGGATACTTCTCACAGTTCTCACTAGATTTGTTAAACCCGGAAAATACTGTGCTTGAAGAAATTTCAAGTCGTCTTCCACATTCATCAAACGGATACATCAGAAACCTTTTAGCAGCTTTCTTGTTCCGTGGTGATGATGTTGAAAAGAAAATTAAAGTTCTTTCAGGGGGAGAGAAATCGAGAGTTGTTCTGGCGACACTTATGTCGAGCAATAACAATCTTCTAATCCTGGATGAGCCTACCAACCACTTGGACTTAAAGTCTCGTGACGTGCTTTTAAAAGCGCTTAAAGATTTTGAAGGAACGGTAATGTACGTATCCCATGACCGTCACTTTTTACATGGACTATCAAACCGTGTCTTCGAAGTTGATAAGGGCGGGATCAGGGTTTTTGAAACTGGTTACCAGTACTACTTAGATAAGAAAAAATCGGAAAGCTAATAATGAAAAAGATAGAATTCTATTTTGATTTTCTTTCTCCGTATTCTTACGTTGCCTGGACATGGGTGAGAAGCCAGTCTTATGACTTCGAGTTCATTCCTGTTTCAATGCCGGGGATCATCGCGGCCTACGACACAAAGGGGCCGGCGCAGATTGAACCAAAAAGAAACTATCTTTTTAAAGACCTGCTTCGTTTTACAAAACTCAATAACGTTCCGTTTACTACACCTGCACAACTTCCTTTTAACTCGCTGTACGCTTTAAGACTCGCGCTTAAAACCTCAGCAGGGGACAAACAAAAAAAGGTCATCGATGCTATCTATAGAGCTGGGTGGGAGCACGGTTTGGATATCGGAAGCGATGATATTTTAAAAAACGTTTTAAAAGAAAATAATCTCTACAGCGATGAGCTGATTGAGAGAATGGAAAGCAAAAATGCCCGCATTGAATTAAAGGCCAACAATGAGCGCGCCCTTCAAAGAGAAATTTTTGGGGTTCCAAGTTTCGTGGTTGATGGCGAAATGTTCTGGGGCAATGACTCTGTTAAATATCTTGAAATGCACTTAAATGGAATGGATCCATTAGATAAAGAAAAATACGAACAGTTTCTTAAAAAATTTACACCGAGGTAAAAATGAAAATGTTACTTGCAGCTCTTTTCACTCTGGCAAGCGTAAGCGCTTTTGCCGCTAACCCAAAGATCGTTATCAAGACATCAAAAGGGGAGATCGTTGCTGAGCTTTTCGAAGACAAAGCTCCTGTTACAGTTAAAAACTTCCTAAGCTACGTAGACAAAGGTCACTACAAAGGAACTATCTTCCACAGAGTCATCGATGGATTCATGATCCAAGGTGGGGGATTTGATAAAGACATGAAAGAAAAAAGCACGGGCGCTCCGATTAAAAACGAAGCTGACAATGGACTTAAAAACGAAGTGGGAACTCTGGCAATGGCAAGAACTCAGATCGTAGATAGTGCAACGGCTCAATTTTTTATCAACGTAGCTGACAACGCTTTTCTTGATCACCGCGCAAAGAATGATGCTGGCTACGGATACGCCGTTTTCGGAAAGGTTACGAGTGGTATGCCGGTAGTGAATCAGATCAAGGCCGTAAAAACAACGGTACGTGCTCCTTACGAAGACGTGCCTGTGGAACCGGTAGTTATTTTAGACATCACTAGAAAGAAATGATAAGTTAGGCCACTAGCAGAACTAACAATACGGGGATTTTATGCAAGTTCAAAAAAACAAAGTCGTCGCAATCGACTATAAACTAACAGACGCAAAAGGTGCTGTGATCGATTCTTCGGCCAACCACGGACCACTTTACTACATCCAGGGGATTGGTAACCTAATTCCAGGTCTTGAAAAAGAACTTGAAGGTAAAAATGCCGGAGACAATATTAAAGTAACAATCGCAGCGAAAGACGGTTACGGTGAAAGAAATGAATCTCTTTGCCAACAAGTTCCTCGTTCACAATTCGAAGCTTCAGAAGGCCTAGAAGTGGGAATGCAGTTTGAAGTTGAAACTGAGCAAGGTGAGCTAATCGTTTCTGTAACAAAAATCGATGGCGAAACTGTGACTGTAGACGGAAACCACCCACTAGCTGGTGTTGAACTTCACTTCGACGTAACTGTAAAAGAAATCAGAGACGCAAGTGCGGAAGAGCTAGCTCATGGGCATGTACACGGACCAGGCGGACACCACCATTAAGCTTAAATAAGCGGCGGATTACGTCGTCAAAGTCCTTTCGCTCCTCGGTCACATACGATGTATGCTCCCTCAGGACTCAAGAACTTTTCCTAGTACTCCTTGCTTCTTTAAACTTAACAACAATTGAATAACTATGACTTATCTTAAGACCTTCCTCCCTTATTTATTTGGAAATAAAAGAGGAAGGTCTTATGAACTTCCCCAGTCTTTGGATTGGGGGAGTTTAAGTTTTGAAGAATCCCTCATGTTTCATACGATGCAGGGAACCCTGGACGAATTCACCACAACCCTTACTGATCTAACCAGCAAACAAGTTTTTCATCTTCTAAGTTTCAGAGAGCATTTATCTCCTGAGTTTTTAGCGAGCTTAAGCGCGCGCTTTCCTCACGAATATAAACTGTTTTTCGATGCTTTAAAAAGTGAAGTCTTGACGAGCAAAGAAGTGCAAGAGCTTCTCGATTACAAGACTCACCAGCTGTCTTTATTTGCTTTATTTTCAAACGATAGAAGTAAACCTGGACGTCTCTTTATCAGAAAGGCCGACGGTCATTTCTACACTAAAAAAAATGGTGACCTGTGGTCGGTGAGAGTGCTGGCGACTTCAGGAAGAGGACTGCCTTTTAATCACTCTAATGGGGCCACTCCTTGTGGAGTCTACAGTGTCGACTCAGTTATGCCTGAGGCCAATAAGGAGTATGAGTTCGGGAAAAATAGAAGGCTTATCGTGAACTTTTTAAAGAGTTCACCGGGTGAAGAGAACATTAAACAGTTCTTGCCTAAGTCCCAAAGGTCTAGTCTTTGGTGGGCCCCTTCTCTTGTTGGGCGTGAATTAGGCCGAAGCCTCTTTAGAATTCATGGCACGGGAAGGGTCAACAAGAATCCTTTTAGCCCGTATTTTCCAATGATTCCAAGCTCGGGTTGCTTAACCACAACAGAGCGCAGTTTCTTAGGCATGATCAAGATCAATGATCAGCGCTTACTTTTAGATGCCTTAATGGACTCTCTGAAACTTCCTGTGAGTTTTGAAAATGAGTCGAAAATTCATGGTCTCTTGTATGTCATTAACTTCGATGGTACATATCAAGCACTTGAATTTAAAAGCTAGCTAGAAGGTATTCAATGTATATTTCAACCAAAAGATTTACAGGATATCCCTGTACTCACCGCCAATGGCGTGATGAAGGACACTGTCGTTTTGTTCACGGCTACTCTCGCGAGTTCTCGTTTTGGTTTAAGGCCAAGACTCTTGATGAGAAAGGCTGGGTGATGGACTTCGGTGGATTTAAAGAATTTAAGTCTTTCTTGGACGACACTTTCGACCACACATTCCTGGCAAACGCAGACGATCCAGAGCTTCCTCTCTTTGAAGAAATGCATAAGAAGGGGATTGTAAAACTACGCGTGCTTGAGAGCGTAGGAATGGAAGGGACATCAAAATTCCTTCACCAAAAAATGAATGAATACTTAGATAAAAAAACAGGCGGCCGCGTGTACTGCTTTAGAGTAGAAACGAGAGAGAATGAAAAGAACTCAGGCCTTTACGAAGAAGATAAGAGCGGCTTTGCTGCCGTATAGGAACTATTTATGATTGACCCAAAGAAAATTTTAAAGAAAGTCACTCCTACTCCGATGATTGCCAACGATCTGACGGCAGCAGAGAAAAAAGAAAAGATCACAGCTCTTTTCACTGAGATCATGGAGACGTTAGGACTTGACCTTAACGATGACTCACTAAAAGAAACTCCTCACCGTGTAGCGAAGATGTACGTTGATGAAGTGTTCTACGGACTTGAATCATCTTCATTCCCAAAGATCACTGTGGTCGACAACAAGTTTGAATACGATCATCCGGTTATGGAAATCAATATCGTGACTAACTCTCACTGCGAGCACCACTTTGTTCCAATCATCGGAAAAACTCACATCGCTTATATCCCGAACAAAAAAGTTCTGGGGCTTTCAAAACTTAACCGCATTGTTGATTACTTTGCAAAGCGCCCTCAAATTCAAGAGCGTTTAACTCTACAAATCCACCAGGCCTTAGTAGAGATCCTTGAAACTCAAAACGTAGCCGTTGTGACAGATGCAATGCACGCGTGCGTAAAGACCAGAGGGATTAAAGATGTGACGTCTATGACGAGAACATCGAAGCTTTCAGGTGTCTTTTTGCAGGACAGCTCACATAGAGCAGAGTTTATGAGTGCTATCCCGAGAGTTCAGGAAGTGATTTACTAATCTCGTCATGAGATTGTGCGAAAATCCGTATAGTGTTTCCTTATATTGCTAACTTATCGCGAATCCCGATTCGTATTAGAGTTAAGAATAACCAAGGAAACACTATGAACTTCAAAAAGCTTTTTATCTCCTCACTTTCTGTTTTTATCCTTTCGACATCACTCTATGCTGAAACTCAAGAAGAGAAGAAGAAAAATGCTGGTAGTGGCCCTGCACCTTCACAGCAAAGAAAGTAAAGCAGACCTGGGACGCGCGATTGTGGATATTTTCCGTGTAGAAAACGGCAAGATCGTAGAGCATTTTGATGTTGTTCAGGATGTTCCGGAAAAGACAGCGAACGGAAACACGATGTTTGAAGGGGACAAAGAAAACTAGTTAGGTGTAAAAAGTACACTCCAGCTTGTGACTTGTCCGATATGCGCTAGAATTCCTCCACACACACACAAATGTCTGGAGGAATTCAATGAAAAAACTAATGCTGGCAGTTGCCCTAACTGCAACTGTTTCTCAAGCTCATGCCCTACAGGCGATTGCTGGAACTTATATTTCTGGAAGCTTAGGAGCTTCAACGATTGGTGGGATGACGACTTCTGGAAAAGAGTGTGAAATCATCGTCTGTAAAGAGGCGGTACAGGTTCTTAATGACGGTCAGAACTATATCCAGTCTGGAAAAATGTCGGCCTTCTTAGCTGAAAAAATCAAAAACATTCAAGCTGTTAATGTTGAACTATCTGATGAAGAGGCGCTAGATGCTCTTATTCAAGACGCTGAATCGATTTTAAATTAATTATTCGTAATCGTGGCTTCGCGACAGGTTTTCTAGATAGTAAATCTGCTCGCGAAGATCACTTATCTGTCCTTCCCAATAAGAAGGTGATTCAAAGAACGGAAAGGCATTTTTAAAGGCCGGATCGTCAAAACGTTTTGCAATCCATGCAGAGTAATTAATCATTCTAAGTGTTCGCAGCACTTCTGTCAGTCTTAGCTCTTCGTAGTTGAAGTCTCTCATCGACGTATAACCTTCAAGGAGCTTATTGCGAAGGTTGTTGGCGTAATCGTCGCGCCCTGGAAGAAGCAGCCACATATCCTGAACAGCAGGACCCACCACCATATCGTCAAAGTCGATTAAGTTAAAGACATCGCCGCGTTTGAGGATGTTTCCAAGGTGGCAGTCACCGTGAATCCTTTGAGTCGTGATGTTTTTAAAAGAGTCTTTCGTAAGGTTATAAATGGTCTCTAAAACCGTTTTGTAACTCATCTCCAGGTGAGAGGGAACGATCTTTTGCCCGACTAAGAAGTCCAGGTTGGATTTTAAGTACACTTCGGGAGTCAGGTGAAGGCGGTGTTTGGCCTTCTTCATGCTTCCGACATTGTGAAGTCGCGCTAAAAGTCTTCCGACTTGTTCGATTTCTTCATCGGTGAATTCATCGGGAGCGCGCCCACCTTGTTTTGGAAAGAGAGTGTAGAAGAGCTCAGGCTCCGGGAGCGTGAAGAGAGTTTTTTCATCAAACTCAATAGGAGCAATAACTGGAACTTCGAATTCTTTTAGGTCTAAAAGGAAATCGTGCTCTTCTTGGATTTGTTCTTTTGACCATCTTCCCGGTCTATAGAATTTAATAATCTTTGAGTGGTCACTTGGATTATCAGAATCGCTTTCGATCTCCACTTCATACACGCGGTTTTCCATCGAGTTCATTGTAAGAACGCGGCCAGTGGTTCTGAAACCAAGTTTTTCAACAGTGTCTAAGACGAGATCGGGATTAAGTTCAAAGAAAAATTGGGTGGCATTGGTTCCCCAGAGATTTTTTGTCATGAATAGACTCCTTACCTCTGGGGTGTAAAATCCTTAGTGGATCATGTGGTAAACTTCGATCATTTCTTTTCTTAGAAGTTCCATTTTTGCTGGAACGTCTGGATGATTAGCGTCTTCCGGGTGCAGAAGGTAATTCGCTGCTGGAAGTTCTTTAACCATGAATTTCGACTGCCAGATGTTTGATTGTGGCATGTTGATATCTGAAGCAAATTGGAATTGCTCTTTGATTTCCGGTTTAATGAATTCCTGAATCGAGTTGAACTTCTGATCGTTATAGATTTTTTTACCGTTTTCCAGACGAGTGTAACCGCGGACAACGTAGTCAACGTAGACAACGTCGCATTCGAATGCTTCGAAAAGGTAGTTGATAGCGTTTAGTGGAATGATCTCTCCACAAGTGGCCACGTCAAGGTCTACGCGGAATGTGCAGATCCCGTTAGGGTCTGAAGCGTCCGGGTATGTGTGAGACGTGATGTGCGATTTATCTAAATGCGCTTTTACTGAAACTGGAATCGGCTCTCCACCGCCCTTAATGTCAGACATTAACGTCATCGTTGAAGCCCCAACTGGATCATAGTCCTGGATTGAAACAGCTAAGATATTAGCTTCGATGATCTCAACGATTCTCTCAGCGATTTTTTCGATTTTCTTTGCACTGTATTTATCGTGAATATACTTTACGTATTCTGCTCTTTGCTCTTCATCAAGAGCGATGCAAAAATCATAAAGATTGAAACTTAAAATCTTAGTCAGATTGTTAAAACCAGATAATTTAACTGCTTGCCCGGGAGCTAATTTTGACTCAAACATTGCGCTAATTTCCTATTAAAAAAAGTATTGCGTATTTAAATTTCACGAACTATCTATGTGTCACAGTTTGCCCCTTGTGACAAATGGAATCTTTATCTCTTAACAGAGATAAAACACAATATTGGAGAGTTATGACCACTGAAATCAATGAAAAAAACCCAAATGAACTGCTGATTGAAAAAGATTGGTATTCTGAGCGCTATTTCCATAAGAATGTGGCCACTTCTTTCAAAATAAAATCCATTTTGCACTCGGAAAAAAGCCAGTACCAGAAGATCGACGTCCTGGACACGCACGGTGTTGGACGCCTGCTACTTCTCGATGGAAAAACGATGGTCAGTGACCACGATGAATTCGTGTACCACGAAGTTATGGGACACATCCCATCTATGGTTCACCCTGGAATTAAAAACGTCCTGATCATCGGTGGTGGTGACGGTGGGATTGTTCGCGAGTACGTAAAACACCCGGAAATCGAAAGAATTGACCTGGTGGAAATCGATGAGCGCGTGATCGAAGTTTCAAAAAAATACTTCCCTGATTGTACATCTGGATTAGCGGATAAGCGTGTAAACGTTCTTCCACAAGACGGTGTTGAGTATATCAAGAATCACAAAAACTTCTTTGATGTCATTATCATCGACTCAACTGACCCTGAGGATTTCGCTGCTGGACTGTTCACAAAAGAGTTTTACTCTCACGTGTATGAGGCCCTGACTGAAAACGGAATCATGATGGCCCAGACTGAAAATCCATTCTACGATGAGTACGGAATTAAGTCGTTCTACGACAATCTTCGTTCAGTTTATCCAGTAGTAAAATCATTCACTGGTCCAATGCTGATTTACCCAGGAGTTTTCTGGACATTCGCTTACGCTTCAAAAGGGCTTATTCCTACAAACTTCAATGAGAAGAAGATCCCTCATATGAGAGAGCTGGAAAAAACTTTGAAGTGGTACAACATGGACTGGCACAAAGGTGCCTTCAATCTTTCGAATATTCATAAAAGAGTTACTGGTTGTTAATAAAATGGCCCTCTTTGGAGGGCCTTTTTTTTGCCCAAATGCTGTCTAAAATTTAGGCACATGTTTAATTTACGATTCCCTAGTCAACGCTAAAAAGCCCCTAACTATTCATTATTTATCATTTTTACCTTCGGCAAGGGATATGCAGTGCTGACTACAGTAGGCTAGAAAAATTACACCCAAGCAGGGTCTCAATTGAGACTGGTTTGGAATTGTATTAAGTTTCATTACGAACACAACAACGAACACGTTTATATATTTTTGGAAAAAAGGAGAACCCCATGAACTTTAAAAAAATCACATTCCTTCTAGCTTTCAGTGTTTTAAGCTCAAGCGCATTCGCAGCAGGATTCTTAAAAGAAGGTGGGTACCTTGGTGCACACAATGGTGACGATAAAGTTAACCTTTTAATCAAGCCAGCTCCAGGTCGCGATGGTTCATTCTTTGCCGTACTAATGAAAGACGCTAAAAAAATTTCTTTATACTTAGTTGATGAAATCAACTCAAGCTCATACTCAATGACTCCGCTTGAAGTGACTAAAGATGGTGAGATCGGTGTAGTAAACGATGACCCAAGCTTAGTTATCTCTTCAGCAAAAAACAATAAAGGACAAGACGTATTTAAAATCATGAGTGCAAACTCTTCAAACAATGCTGGTTTCACTGGATTCTTTGAATTCGCAGGAAAAACTTCAAAGGTCGCATGGTTGGAAATTGACGGTGGAGAGTATAAGACTGACGACGCATCAAATGCTCTTCAGATCTCACAAGTTGACCAGAAAGAAAGAGAAGCAACAGCGGTATTCTTAACTAAAGATATCAACGGAACTTTCACTCTAAGAGAGAAATTCCCATCAATGTACTTAATTAACCAAAACTCAGTTCTGGCAACAGGAACTAAGAAAAACCAAATCCCAAGTGCGATTGCGGTTTTCCTTGAGAAAAAAGGGAGCTTTGGTAGCAAGTCGACTGAAATGATCCTTATCAATCCAAAGAATGATACTGATCTTAAGACGTTTACTCGCAAGTAATTATTAAATTAATTGATTGGAATGATTGTTATGAAAACAAGAAACTTAAAAATAAATAAAGCGATGGCAGCACTAGCGGTAATTGCCACCATCTCATTTTCACAAATGACGATGGCACAGGAAGAAATGACCCTTCCGGTGATTACTAAGCCAGCGATTCTGGAAGAAGGAACGCAAAGGGAGCTAAGTGCTTCTCAAGTAGCAGAGCTTTTACCATGGGCCAAAGACTCTAAAATCTTTTTAAGTGATTTATTAGATAACGTTCAAACGCTGGCGCCTTCTGATAAGGTTGACCATCTGGTAGAAGGGATCAAGTCAGTAGTCGGTGAGAGTGCTCCAAAGAACTCAGAACTACTAATGAGATACGCACTTAACCGCGGTCTGGTTATCAACGATATCCTGATTCGCGAAGTTGAGGCCAATTCAGTAGGAATGGTTGATGTTCAGTTAAGAGTTTTAAAGGCCTCTATCCTGATGGCCATTAAGTATTACGACCAGGATATGGAAATGATGTCAAAGAAAGCTAAGACTTCTTTTGCAGCTTTCGGTTTAGACTATTACGATTTCCTATCAGAGCTAAATAAATCGGTATTCGATGCTTCAGCTCAATACAATATCCAAAGAACGGCACTAGAGTTCCTTCAGTGGGACCTTTACCGTGACTTGAACAACACAACATACGCTAACCAGATTGTTAAGATTAATAATGGTCTGAAGACTTTCCCGACGAAGAAGCTAACGGACTCTCAGTCAATCGCTTTAATCCGTCAAATGAAGAGTTTGGCAAAACAATTAAAGGTCACAAGAGAAGCCCCACTAGTAGCGGCAAAAAGCTCTCAAGAATTTGAAGCGTTAATGGCGAAAAAAGTTCTTGTTGGTTCTATTGATGAAGGTGTGACATACGCAACCAGAGCAATGGAGCTGGTTTCAAGTCCTGCAGAATTCTTCAGGGCGATTTCTCCAGAGATAGCTAACCCGAGTGCAAATTATACAAAAGCATTGGCAACAGTAGGATTTAATTCGAGAAATGTTCTTTTAAAAAACTCTATGACGAGAGTTGCTGATGTCCAGAGACTGGCCGGGCTTCAGGACAGTGTAGACAATATTGTCGTCATCACAAGAGAGTACACTGCTTCGGTTAGAACTGCGGCAGATTTTCTAGCACTTTACTCATACACAGTAAGCTCGCCATCGACATACTACAAAGAAGAGTTAAAAAAACTTACGATGGCAAACATGAGCTACTTTATGAGCCTTAACCCAACAACAGAAGAGAGAAACACTTTATTAGGACGCTTTTAATATGAAAACAACATTAACAGTATTAGCACTAACATCACTTTTGGCAACAGGTGCCCTTAAGGCCCAGGAGATCACTCTTCCGGTTATTACAAAACCGGCCATCCTGGAAGAAGGGACACAAAGAACCCTGACTCAGGCACAGATTGCTGAGCTTCTACCATGGGCAAAAGACTCAAAGCTATTCTTAGTTGATCTAATGGAGAACATCCAGGGATTAACGACAAGTGATAAGATTGAAAGGCTTGCTGATGGAATCGCATCGGTTGTAGGTGAGAGTGCTCCAAAAAACTCTGAACTACTTATGAGATACGCCTTAAATCGCGGTCTGGTTATTAATGACATCCTTTCAAAGGAAATGGATGCTGACGCTGTCGGGTCTCAGGATGCGAAACTTCGCGTTCTGAAAGCTTCAATTGAAATGGCCATCAAATACTACGACACAGATATGGCCATCTTAGAAAAGAAAACAACAGCACCATTTGTTATCTTTGGTCTGGATTATTTTGACTTCTTAAACGAGCTTAACAAGTCAATCTTCGATGCTTCTGCTCAATACAATGTTCAAAGAACAGCGCTTGAGTGGCTTCAGTGGGATTTATACCGCGACCTAAACAACGCAAGCTATGCCCCACAGATCGTTAAGATCAACAATAGCTTAAAAACTTTTCCAACAAGAAAAATCACGGACGCGCAATCAATTGCCAACATTCGCTTAATGAAAAAAGTGGCCCAACAGTTAAACGTAAAAGCGACTTTAACAAAACTGGAAGAAGAAAGACGACTGTCATTGGCTAAAAACGATGAAGAACGTCGTTTAATGATCGCTAAAACAGAAGCGGAAAAAGAGCGCATCAGAAGAGAGGCGGAGCTAGAAAGACTTCGTGGAAGCAGGTCTTTGATTGATATTGAAAAAGTAAAAGCATTCACAACTCAAATTAACAGTGGTGGATGGGAAGCTAGAAGAGCGGCAGCTAATGAGCTTGGTAGCATGGTCGGAAGTGATGTCACTCTGGTTTTATTAAACAGATTAATGATTGAAACAGACTCAGATGTTATTAATGCTCTTACGAGGCACTTAACGGCAAGAATCGATTCTCCAAGCTACATTATGAAAATCGAATCTCATGCTACCCATAGAGCTCAGGTTCTTGAAGTCCTTGCAAGAGCTGGACGTTCAGGCGGATGGGAGAAGAGAAGATCAACTGTTAGACTTGTTGGAAACATCCAGACAATTGAAGCTTACAGACTTTTAGGATCATGGCTTCCAGTTGAGACAGATTCAGATGTTAGAAATGCGATCGTGACTGCAATGTCTGGACTTGAGAGTGTTTTGAAATAAGAAATTGGTACTTGGAATATAGTTATTGAGGCCACCTTTGGGTGGCCTTTTTTTATCTCACTGATTACTTTCTCTAAATCTTCAGAAGCCCTCGCGCCTTTTCCAAAGCAAGCTCAATCTCACTCCCAAAAGGTCTCGAGAGAATTTGAATAATTTCTTCCGCTGCATATAAGCGCTGGCGGTTTTCCGTTTGCCGGTATCGAATGATCTTTTTTTCGAGCAATGAGTTGATTGCATTGTCCGCAGCAGTTCTCTTAACACCTAATTCCTTCTCTAAAATGGCAGAGGAGATAATTGGATAATGCAGAAGTAGTGTTAAAGCTCTTTTAGGTGCAGATTTTTCTCTGAAGCCAGATCGTTTGTTCCAGACTTCCGGCATTTGATGAATGGTCTCTCTTGTTTTTTTCGCTTCAAGATCGGCCTCAATAATGGCCTCACATAAAAATTCAATCAGTGGGTTGTAATTGAGTCTCTTCTGCGCCTCTTGAAGGGCCTTGGTATAAGAATCTTTATACTCTTCAACATAACCTGAAAGATACAATGGTGAGTTTCCAGCGCAGATCATCTGCAGTGGCCAAAGTGCTCTTCCACATCTTCCGTTTCCGTCAGTAAAAGGGTGGACAGCTTCAAAGTGAGAATGGGCAATTGCAAGCCTCACTGGCAAACTTAATCCTCCGCCACCGGCATCACCCATGATGGCGAGATTGGCATCGGAAAGCCATGTGAGAACTTCATTTAAAGTGCGAAGTACTTCACTCGGAGGGGCTGGATTGTAAAGTGAGTTTTCTTTTCTTTGTCCACCACCTATGATGACAACGCTTCCTGGCTCTCCTTCGGTTCTCAGTTTTCCTGGAACACCTTTAGATTTTGGGTCATGCTCAACGATTTGTTTGTGAATTTTTTGAATGAGCTTTAAATTGAAAACACCCTCTTTTTTCTTTAGAGTCTCTTCAATCATTTCTTCCAAAATCTTTGCATAGCTTCGAACAGCTTGATGTTCATTTTTACCTTCATCAGCATCTGCAAGATCTCCCGGAGTTAATGCATGATCAATTGTTGACCATGTTCCCTCCAGTCGAGATGATTGAACAACTTCTCGTCTTACAAAAAGATAATTAACGAGTTTATCGAGTTCACTCATTTGCGAGAAATGTGGCAGGGCCGACAGGACCTTCAGGGCCTTTGAAATTGATGAATAGGGAAGCTTCTTTGCGTCTAGCTCTTTGGGAGGAGCTGGAGGGACAATGAAGAAAATGTTTTGCCATTCTGGATGATTAATCTTTGTGATACCGAAGCCCCGCTTTGGGGTAAAAGGCTGTTTTAGGGCTGTCTCTTATACACATCTCCGAGCCCACGAGACGCTCAGTTAT
>CAXHHE010000004.1:0-28220 GCA_964016365.1 uncultured Bacteriovorax sp.
ATAACTGAGCGTCTCGTGGGCTCGGAGATGTGTATAAGAGACAGATATTTAAAACCTTCTGTCGCCTGCTTGATCTCTTCTTTCATAAGCGAGCGAAGATCAAAGCCAACTTTCTGACTCACGGCCTGAGTTGTCTTACCATCCATGTGAACAAAACCAGCTAACAGGTTTTTACAGCCATAACTTCTGATCTCCTCAATCATCGAAGGATTAAAAAAATCAAAAGCAGGCCTATCGCCAAAACTTCCTTTTTTGCCACTCAGGTGCCCATCGGGGAAGTTGGGAAAAAGTGGGTTAAGCCTTACCGAGGTAAAAACTCCGGCCTGGTTTAACTTTTTTAAGGCCTCTAATCTTGCATATGGCGATTCTGTCCCCGGCTCAATGAGCTTAACCATGTATTCATTTAACGTAGGAATCGAAAACTGCACTGTCGCCTTTTCCGGGTCCATATACTTTAAGTATTCATCCTCCGCCACCATTGGCGAGCGGGTTAAAAATAAAAAGGGATAATTATAGGCCTTAAGAATTTTTAGTGTCTCAAGCGTATTTTTATACTTTTTTTCCATCGAAAGAAAAGGGTCCGACATCGAACCAATCCTTAATGGAACACGTTTTAAAAAAACTTCCCTCAGAGGAAATTCTTCATCCGTCTCGAATGCTTTATAAAAAAGCTCCCACAGTGATGAGATATCAATAGGCACAGGTACCGGACTATTCCATTGGTCAATCTTAGAAAGCTCTGCTTTGGCCCAGCAATAAACGCACTCATGAGTGCACCCATTCATATAGGTATCGAGCTGAAAACCGTAATAACATTGCAAGCAATCTGAGGTCGCCCCAATTAAATGAGGAATCCCCTGAGGAAAAAGATCTATCCCTCTTCCTGCCTGATTTCTCATTGAGGCAAAATATTGAAAGGGAGCGATGTCAAAATCGTACTTAAAACCCGAGCGATCTTTTAGAAAAGATATTTTCTCATTGATGGCATTCAGACTGGTATAAGTCGATTTATCGTACATTTTTACCTGTTAATAAAACTGAATTATTTGATTAATGACTGAAACAAATGTCTCTGCTTCTTCCTGAGTGTTATAAATAGAAAATGAAAGTCTCAAGGTCGGAGGAAGATTTTCTTTATGAAACCAGGCATGAGCACAGTGAAAACCGCTTCTGGTCATAATATTCTTTGATTCATCCAGGAGAATCGAAAGCTCTCCCATATCTTTATTCTTCAAAGAGAAATTTAAAATCCCAGAGCGAAGCTCTACCTCTTTAGGACCCAGGATTTCAATGTTTGAATGTTTTAAGAGCTCTTTCGTAATAAATTGATTAATTTTCACTTCATGCTGATGAAAACTTTGAATACCTAGTTTTTCAATATAACGAAGAGCTTCCGCTCCTCCAATTGCTCCCGCATAATTTTGAAGTCCAGCCTCTAAACGATAAGGTGTTTCAGCAAAAGTAAATGAAGTATAATCTGCATCTAAAACAGTCTCTCCACCATAAAGAAGAGGTTTTAACTTCTGAAGAAGTTCAAACTTCCCATAAAGAGAGCCAAATCCTGAAGGGCCGAAGGCCTTATGAAATGAAAAGGCCAGGAAATCAACATCTAGCTCTTTAACATTAATTTTCTGATGAGCAATCGCCTGAGCAGCATCGAGTAAAAAGAGGGCTCCATTTTCATGGGCAATTTGCGCCATCTCTTTAATGGGAAGACTCATTCCCGTAACATTCGACGTATGGAAGACAGACACCAGTCTGACCTTGCCTTCAGTAAAAATTTTCTTATAAGATTCTAAATCAAAGGCCTGATCGTCTTTTTTGATATCGACTAATTTATGAACAATTCCTTTTTCCATCGCCAGCATTTGCCAGGGAATTAAATTTGAATTGTGCTCCATATTTGTCGTCAGGACAATATCACCTTTTTTAAAGTCCAATCCGTTGGCAACAAGATTGATTCCCTCTGTCGTATTTCTGGTAAAAACAATCTCCTGGGGCCTATCAGCGCCAAGGAAGCGCGCAACCGTACTTCTTGCTGCTTCATATTCTTTTGTTGTCTGTTTTCCAAACTTATGAACAGCGCGGTTATGACAGGCTGGATGATCCGTGTAATAAGCATGTGAAGCCTTGATAACACTTTCAGGCCTCAGTGTTGTACACGCATTATCAAAATAAATAGGAAGCTGTCCGCCTACTTTTTTACCCAACACTGCATAGTCTGCACGGATTTTTTTAGTATCGAGACTCATTTCAAGAACCACCATGAAAGGCCTGCGAAACAAAGCCCCCAAGAAGAAAAGAGAATAACAAAATTAAATGATTTAAAAAAAAGACCTGAAGCTCTTGGAGAATACCTAAGAATCTTTCCTGCCATCTCACATTTTGTTTTTCGTAAGAGTGAGCTGTTTTTAATCAAGTCAGCATTGGCCTTAATCACAACACCCAAAACATTGTGCCATGATTTAAAGACTAGTGATAACGGCCAGGTTAAAACCCAAAGAAATGATAAGAAAATAAGTGCTGTCGTTGAAAGAGTAAGAAGGCCCAGAAAAGAAATATTATTCTTTTCAAAGCTAGCTCCACAACATCCTAAATCCTGGTCGAAAAAACTCATGGTCTAATCCAGCATCTCTTTTACTTTTTTATCGTTGCGATTTTCTATCAGCTTAATCATCGACTTGATTTTATCCGAGTAAAACTTTGTCGTCAGATCAGTGTATTCTTCATAGGTTTTGTTGGCCATGAAGTATTTCAGAGCGAAAATATTAAAAATGATAAACTGAAAGCATCTAGGTTGCCTCTTCTTATCATAGTCAGAACCTTTAACATTGGGAGAAGGTGCCAGCCCCATTTTATAAAGCCTGAATCCCGGTGTCTTTTCGTTTTCAAAACTAGCGACACTGTAATCTGATTCGCGGGCCAAAAGCTTGGCATTAGACTTATTGATAAAGTCTTTATCTTCCGGGCCATCCATTTCAAAAACTGGATTAAAATAAGTAATCCCAAAATGGGCGTACATCCTTTTCATCTCATCAATTACCGGCTTCATCTGCGCCGGCTCCATCGTCATGGCCTGGTTTGCCCCATCGGCGACGAAGTAAACGTCGTTATCAATGCAATACTTGATTGTCCTGACGTGCATAGAGAGCTTACAAAGCCCGCATGTCGAAAGATTAAAAAGCCCGTGCTTTTTTATATTTTCAAAATAGTTTTCGTAAGAGACGTGTTGGAAAAGTTTATCAACGTTCAAAAATGTATGAATGAAACGATCTTCTCCATACGTCTCTTTTAAGGCCTGAGTTTGAACAGCTGTATTGTCTGTGGCGTGAAATCCAAAACGGTCATAAGTGACCAGGTGAACTTTTTCGAAATTTTCCTGAAGCATCGCTGCCGTCAGAGTCGAATCTGTTCCTCCAGAGAATAAAATGGCAACAGCTTTTCCTGATGGATTCATGACTGCTTCCTCTTTTCTTCTTCGAGTTCTTTGGCCTTTCTAATTTCGCCCAGAATGTAGTTTAGGATTCCAAAATAAGTAAAATAAACAAATTGAGTGATCCACCCCAGGATTTCACTTAATATAACACGCAATCTCCAAGGGAGAATAAGAGCGAGAAGACAAATGAAGTAACCAATTGCTCTACTTATCATTTTACCACGTAAAAGAAGAGAGATGCATTACTTGTTCTTTAACTGCTCTTCCAGACTAAGGATTCTTTCGTTCAGGTTCTTGATCGTCTCGGCCATGATCGGAATCATTTGCTGATAGTTCACGAAACTATGTCCCTGAGGATCTTTTTTTACCAGTTGAGGGAATTCTTTTTCTACTTCTTGTGCCATGAAACCAAACTGCTCCCCTTGTGGGAAGTTGTGTTCCGGGAATTCAGAAGTTTTGTATGTGAAGTTGTAAGCTTTAAGTTGGCTTAGCTTTGAAAGAGCGTCTTGTGCATTAAGAGCTGAGATATCATTTTTAAATGCAACATCAGAGCCTGCAAAAACGTCTAGGTAAACGCTGTCTTTTAGAACTTCTGCTTCGATTTTTTCAAGATCGTATTCCTTGATCTCTCCAAAAACGTAGTCCTTAAGCGTCTTATTTTTGTTATCTTCCATGCTAAACCTCATTTTTGTATAGCTAATACTATAAACCAATATTCTAAATTAACAAAATTTAAAAAAACTACACTGCGCGACAATAGCTTAGCGTTTCCCTTCGTATTTACATAGTCGTTAAATTGCCAATAAGATGGTGTATCTTAAGAGCGAAAATCGAGGAAAAAGGCCCCTATGTATTACTGTGACGACCTGGAAATCAAGGCGATCGAAAGAGTCTTGAAAACCAAGAAACTCTTCAGATACCAAGGCAAGGATGTCGAGACAGAATGCTCACAATTTGAGAAATCATTCGCTCGCTACATCGATTCCAAAAATTCTATTCTTCTCTCAAGTGGCACAAATGCTCTGGTGAATGCTCTTTTTTCACTCGGGATCACTGAAGGTGACGAAGTTCTCATTCCCGCTTACACTTTTTTTGCGACAGCAGCTGCTGTTTTAGAACTCAAGGCCACTCCGGTTGTAGTAAATATTGACCAGCACCTGAGTTTTGATTCTCTCGATTTACAGCATAAAATCTCTGATAAAACTAAGGCCATCATCGCCGTTCACATGGATGGTTATGCTTGCAATATGAATGCGCTGACAGATTTTTGTCAGACTCACAAGATCGCTCTCATCGAAGACTGCGCTCAAGCTGTCGGTGGCCAGTACCAGAATAAAAAACTCGGAAGTTTTGGAGCTTTTGGCTGTTTCTCTTTTAACGTTGATAAAATCATCTCGTGCGGAGAAGGTGGAGCTTTGAATGTAAATGATGAGGAGCTTTATCAAAAAGCATTTCTTTATCACGATACCTGCAACCAGTTTGGTGTCACTCATAAAGACCTCTATTCCATTGCCAAGTTTTCAGGAAAATCTATGCGCGCCTCTGAAATTCAAGGGGCCATGATGAATGTTCAACTAGATCGATTAGATACAATCATTGCGGATTTAAAAATAAGAAAAGAACTTTTAGACCAGCGTTTCTCAGAATTAGGATTCGAACACGTTCCTACTTACGATAAAAAGGGGGAGTGTTTCACAACATCTCGCCTGTTATGCAAAGACGCAGCTCTCGTTAATACCATGGTGATCTCTCTTAATAATCTTGGCATCAAAACCAATTCTCCCATATTAAGACCGGCCCATCACATTTGGCAGTGGCATGCGCTTCTTCCAAAAACTCAGCATAAGTTTGATTTTTTACCAACGATTGATATTCTTTCCCGCGTTCTATTAGTGCACGTGACTCTGGATGAGACAATTGAAGAATGGCAGGAAAAATTAAAGAGGATTCATGCCTAATCAAAAGCGCATTGTTCTTCTGACCAGCAAAGACAATTTTGTCTGGACAAGTATGCAGGAAATTATTCCTATGATTGAGAGGTCATGGAGCGAACTGGCAAAAAAAGAAAACTACTCTCTGACAACAATCAATGTCGACGATTCATTGCCATCGCAGTTTATGCCAGCGCTTATCTCTTCAGACCTAATAGTGATTTCATGTTTTAATACAAAAATCGCCCGCTTTATTAAAATGATCAGAGAGAGTTACAAGATCGACACCCCTTTTTTCTTCTATCTTCACGGCCTGGCAACTATTGGACTTTGGCCACTAGAGCGCTTTGGAGTTCTTTCTCTTTTTACATCCAATGACCTTTTTATTGGCACATGTGAAGGCGACTTAGAGTCGATGAAGATTTCTTTTGAGAACGCTAGAACTCAAAAAATCCCTTTTACTATTTCTAATTCTCCAATGCTTCATGATCACTTAAGTGCGAGTGCTCCTTTTGTTTATATTGGAAGAATTTCCCCACAAAAAAACCTGGATCAATTAATCACAGCTTATTCAGATCTCCCTCTGAGTATCAGAGAGAATCATCCTCTGTATTTATATGGAAACGAAGATCACTTGGGCTACCCTAACATTGGTCAAAAAGAAAATACCTATCTGGAAAAACTAGAGAGGTTAGTTCAAACACTAGACCTCAAAGACCAAGTGACTTTTAAAGGTTTTGTAAATAGATTAGATATTCAAAAGGAACTTGGCTCAAATTATATTTTTGTCAGTCCTTCAACTCACTCTGATGAAAATTTTGGCATGGCCGCTTTTAGAGCACTTCTTTCTGGAGCCACTTGCGTTTTATCAGACTGGGGTGGACACAAAGAATATAAAAATCATTACCCCGATCATATTTATTACGTCACGCCCCTTTTAACAGACACCGGCCCCATCATACCCCTTAAGCAATTTACCGAAACTCTATTGCTGGCCGTGCGAGAAAGACAACAAGGACAGCCTGGTTTTCCTGATGCTTTTTCAATGGAAACGATTCACTCACTGTTAAAAAATGAAATGGCTCGACTTCCTCTTCAAAATGAAAGTCTAAAACCTAAATCTCTTGCCCAAATTTTAATTTTTCAACAGAAAAACTTTGAGTCGCAAGAAGATATCCAGCGCTGTTTTCATTCATTTTCCGATCCTGCTTTTATTTCTTTCTTCAAGGCTTACGCCAAATGAAAAAGCAATACCTGGGCCTGGGAAAAACAAAATACAGCTCTTCTATTTGTTTAATCGACCAGGATCAATCTGTCGAAATGCTCCTAACAGAAAGATTAAACCGCAAGAAAAATTCAGGTGCCTGGCCAGAGCTTCCTCTTAAAGCTCTTAGCGAAAGACTTGATCGCTCAATCCTGATGTTAGCTGAAAATCGCGATGTCCACCACCCAATGCAAATCGAAGACATCCAAAACGGAATCTTCCCTTTTTATGATTACCTAAAAAAAGAAAACCTGGATTTTTTTACCAGTAGGTTTAACCCACATATCACTTTTATCTCACACCACTTCTGTCACGCTTCGGCAGCTCTGGCCATCTCACCTTTTGAAAAAGCAGTGATCATTGTTATGGATGGTGCTGGAACTGAAGTGAATGTAGAAGAATATGAGGAATGTTCAGTCTTTTTGCAAGACGGAGTCAAACTCACTCCTTCATTCAGGCAAACGATTCGCTTTTCTAAATCTCACAAACACTCTCAGCACAGTTTTGGAAATCGTATTGGTTCTGCTTATGAAAAAGCTTCTGAGTTCATTTTCAACTCTCCTAATTCTTCAGGGAAAGTTATGGGGCTGGCTTCATTTGGAAAAACACTACCCTTAAAAGACTATTACGACTTCATGGAAAATCTTCCATGGGACTTAAGCTTTAAAAAGAAATCTAAGCAAGACTGGGAAAATACAGACCATACGCTTTTTAAAAATATTGCAGCGACAGTTCAACAAGCACTAGAGGACGATTACGCGAGAATCATCGCGAAAGTCAAAGAACTTCACCCTGAATATGAAAACCTGATTCTCACTGGTGGATGCGCTCTCAACTGCACTAACAATGCCAAAATCCTCTACCAAAATCTTTTTAGAAAAATTTTCGTCCCTCCATTTCCCGGAGACGAATGTATTGGTTTTGGTCTGGCGCACGCTCTAAAATTCAAAGAATACCCAGAATCATGGCAACCTCTTTTATTTGAAAATCAATCGGCCTATTTTGGCGCTCAAAGTTCAGTGCCGACTGATTATGAAATTGAAAAACATTTCACTTCAAGTGAATTTAAACTAGAAAAACACCAGGATATTACAAAAGCGGCTGCTCAACTTCTTCACGACGGACAAACAATTGCCTGGATTCAAGGAAGAAGTGAATCAGGTCCTCGCGCTCTTGGAAACCGCAGTATCCTTTCTCGCCCTGACATTCCTGGCCTTAAAGATAAACTCAATACCCACGTTAAATTTAGAGAGAGTTTCCGCCCGTATGGTTGCTCGGTCCTTTACGAGAAGGCCCATCTCTACTTTGATGTCGAAGAAGGCTTTAACAACCCTTACATGTCTTATGCGATTAAAGTTCGCCCTGAATTCAAGGCCACTTTAAAAGAAGTGAGTCACATCGATGAAACATCTCGCATGCAAACCGTAAGAGCTGGTCAAAACGAAAAATTTTATAAATTAATTAACGAGTTCGGTCAAAAAAGCGGGCTTTACTGCCTGTTAAATACATCACTCAATGTTATGGATGAGCCGATTTTAGAAACTGTGGCAGACGCTAGACGTTTTATGGAAAAAACCCCCATCGAATATCTCATCATTGGGGATTTCATCATCAAGAAAATAAATAATTAAGCTTTTACCAGAAGGTTTTTTGATACCAAAGTTTCAACAAAATTCGTGATATCAGATTGAATCTGCTCTTTTGGAGCATTGTAAGTTGAGAACATTTCTTCAGCGATTTGATTAAGGTCTTTTTTTGCCACCATCTCTTTCCAGATTTCTGCAGCAGCCCCATTAATTTTAAAGAACGTACTTCCTTCATCCATTTTCATCAGGATCACTGTTCCATCTTGGTTAGACCTAGAAACGATGTCTTCTGGAATCGAATAATTGTTCTCAAACATGAATAAACCCCTTTTGCCTTCTTTCCAAAAGTATTCTACAGTTAACGAATTAATGTCAATAATAAAGCATTTCCCATTGGGAAAATCTACGCGGCACCCAAGACATGACTAAGTATTTTCTAGCCATTGAAATTGAGATCAATCATCATTGCAACTTAGCGTGTACTTACTGTCCTAATTCAAATACTGAAAGAATTAATAAAGGTCTGATGTCGCTGGAAAATTTCCGCGTGATCATGAATCAATTAAAAGACATTAATTACGAAGGAAAAATCAGCTATCACTTTTACAACGAGCCGATGCTTCACCCGGAGCTTGAATCTTTCGTCAAACTCAGCAAAGAAATTTTGCCCAAAAGTCAGTCCGAAATTTTTACTAACGGTGTGTACTTAAATCCTGAGCGCTATGAAACTCTAAGAAATGCGGGTGTTGACCGCTTCACAGTCACCAAACATAAAGGCCTCTCTAAAATCGCTTTTGAAGAAACTTACAACAATCTCTCTCCTGAAGAAAAGGCCCGTAATCAGTTTTTTGATTATTCTAAACTGGTTTACACTAATCGCGGCAACCTGGTTGATTTCGGAAAAAAGCTCGATCTCCCATCTAAAAAAATGTGTCTCATTCCCACTTGTGCCCTGGTTGTTACCGTCAACGGAAACGTGGTGACTTGTTACGAGGACTACCAGGAAAAAACCGTCATGGGCAACGTCTTTCAAGAGCATATCAAAGACATCTGGACCAAGCCTGAGTACCAGTCTTTCCGAGAGGATTTGAAGCAAGGATTCCGCTACAAGCACGAAGTGTGCAAAAGCTGTAACAACCTCAAAGTTGTCGTCTAAAACCCGCTCTGAGCCACGCATCAAATTTCCCAGTTTAACAACTCTTTGCTAGAGTAAGTCCATCTCTTATCTAAAGGAAAATGTATGTTGAACGATTGGGAAAAACTCGTCGAAAAAGAAACCAAAGGCAAAAAGCCAAGCGACCTGACATGGAACTCACCAGAAGGAATTCCTGTTAAGGCCTTCTACTCTAAAGCTGATACTGAAAAATTAAAATTTACAGATACAATGCCTGGAATTGAGCCTTTCATTAGAGGGCCAAAAGCTACGATGTATGCGGGACGCCCGTGGACAATCCGCCAGTACGCAGGATTTTCAACTGCAGAAGAATCAAACGCGTTCTACAGAAAAGCACTAGCGGCCGGAGCTCAAGGGGTTTCAGTTGCTTTCGATCTTGCCACTCACCGCGGATACGATTCAGATCACCCGCGCGTTTCTGGTGACGTTGGAAAAGCTGGTGTGGCTATCGATTCTGTTGAAGACATGAAAATTCTTTTTGATGGAATCCCATTAGATAAAGTTTCTGTTTCAATGACAATGAACGGTGCCGTTCTTCCTATTTTAGCTAACTATATCGTTGCCGCTGAAGAGCAAGGTGTCTCTCAAGATAAACTTTCAGGGACAATCCAAAACGATATCTTAAAAGAATTCATGGTGAGAAACACTTATATCTTCCCACCAGCTCCTTCAATGAGAGCTATTGCAGATATCTTCGCTTATACCGCGAAGAACATGCCGAAGTTTAACTCAATTTCGATTTCAGGATACCATATGCAGGAAGCTGGAGCGGACGCCGTTCTAGAGCTTGCTTACACGATCGCTGATGGGAAAGAGTACATCGACACAGCACTTGCTGCTGGCATGAACATCGACGACTTCGCTCCAAGACTTTCATTCTTCTTTGGTATTGGAATGAACTTCTACATGGAAATTGCAAAACTTAGAGCAGCTAGATTCCTATGGAATAAAGTTGTCTCTAAATACAATCCAAAAAAAGAAGACTCAAAAATGCTTCGTACACACTGCCAGACTTCTGGTTGGTCACTGACTGAGCAAGACCCATACAACAACGTTATCAGAACAACGATTGAAGCCATGGCCGCTGTTTTTGGTGGAACTCAATCTCTACACACGAACGCTTTTGATGAAGCCATCGCTCTTCCAACTGAATTCTCGGCAAGAATCGCCAGAAACACTCAGATCATTATCCAGGAAGAAACTCACATCACTAACGTTGTCGACCCTTGGGGTGGATCATACATGATGGAAGCTCTGACTCAAGAAATGATTGATAAAGCTCAAGCCATCCTTGATGAAGTTGAACAAGCTGGTGGAATGGCAAAAGCTATCGAAACAGGTATTCCAAAACTAAACATTGAAAAATCAGCGGCGATTAAACAGGCCCGCATTGATAAAGGACAAGATGTTATCGTGGGAGTTAATAAGTACCGTCTTAAAGAAGAAGACGCGATTGAAACTCTGGAAATTGATAACCATAAAGTTCGCGACTCACAAATTGTCCGCTTAGAAAAACTTAGAAACAACCGCGATGACGAAGCTGTTATGCAAGCTCTTGAAGAACTGACAGAATACGCTCGCACTGGAAAAGGAAACGGACTTGACCTTGCAGTGAAAGCCGCTCGCCTTCGCGCCAGCGTTGGGGAAATCACTTACGCCCTGGAAAGAGTTTGGGGACGCTATAATGCCAATACACAAACTGTAACCGGTGTTTACGGTAAATCTTTTGAAAAGGATGAGAACTGGATGAAAATCGCTGACGACATTAAAGCTTTCGTAGAAAAACACGGACGCCGTCCGAGAATGCTCGTTGCGAAGATGGGTCAAGATGGTCACGACCGCGGAGCTAAAGTTATTGCAACCGCTTTTGCTGATGTTGGTTTTGATATCGATCTTGCTCCTCTTTTCTCAACTCCTGCTGAAGTCGCAAAACAAGCTGTAGAAAACGACGTTCACGTCGTGGGTGTCTCTTCTCAAGCTGCCGGACATAAAACTCTTATCCCGGATTTAATTGCAGAACTTAAAAAACTTGGCGCTGACGATATCATCGTTGTTGCCGGTGGAGTTATCCCGAAAACTGACTACGACTTCCTATGGAAAGCGGGAGTTAAAGGAATATTCGGACCGGGGACTGTTATTCCAGTTGCTGCCCGCGATGTTCTAAAAGCAATCGAAGAAAACCTTAAAGGCCAATAATGATTGATTTTAATAAACTGATTAGTGGCGATAGAAGAACTCTGGCAAGGGCCATCACTCTTTTGGAATCAACAAAAGATTCTGACCGCGCTCTTGCTGAAACTCTTTTAGATCAGGCCCTTCCTCATTCGGGGAAAAGCTTTCGCATCGGGATCACTGGTGTGCCGGGTGTTGGTAAATCGAGCTTCATTGAAGCTTTCGGCCAACACCTTATCGAAAAAGGACACAAGGTTGCCGTTCTTGCAGTTGACCCAAGCTCTCCGATTAATGGCGGAAGTATCATGGGTGATAAAACGAGAATGGAAAAACTCTCATCAATGAATGAAGCTTTTATTCGTCCTTCTCCTACTTCAGGTTCACTTGGCGGAGTTGCTTTTAAAACCAGAGAGGCCATCGTTCTTTGCGAAGCAGCCGGCTTTGATTTCATCATTGTTGAAACAGTTGGTGTTGGGCAATCTGAGTATGAAGTTCATAGCATGGTAGATTTTTTCGCCATCCTTATGCTTCCCAACGCTGGTGACGAACTTCAAGGGATCAAGAGAGGAATTTTAGAACTCGCTGATCTCATTGTCGTCAATAAGGCCGACGGACAAACGGTTCAATTAGCAAAAGCTGCGGTTCAACAATACACAGGAGCCGTTGAACTCTTAACTTCAGTTTCTTTATGGAAACCAAAAGTTGTCGCAACTTCATCTCTGGAAAAAACTGGAATTGATAACGTCTACGACATCATCAGTGAATACAGAACAACTCCAGCGATTGCCGGCGCTTTTAAAACTAAAAGAGCTGAACAAAATAAAAACTGGTTTCATAAACTCGTTCATGAATTAATCGAACTAAGACTTAATTCTAAAAAAGAATATAAAGACAAACGCGCCAGTCTTGAAAGTGAAGTCACTGCAGAGAAAAAATCTCCTCTGAGTGCCGCTCAAGACTACATTAACGAGGTCCTTAAATGACCTCGTCGACCTTTTGCATTCTCCCTTGGTTGCATTCGGCAATCGAGGCAGATGGGCGAGCATTTCCTTGCTGTCTATCGACGAGAGATAAAGCGATTGGTCACCTTCACCAGAACTCACTGGCCGAAATTTACAATTCTCCCGCCTATAAAAAAATTCGCACAGATATGCTTGAAGGCAAAAAAGTCGCCTCCTGCACTCACTGCTACGATATTGAAAAATGCGGTGGAACTAGTTTAAGACAAGACTCTAACCGCGACTTTCAAAACGAGATCGAAAAGAGAATTGCCGAGACAGCACCAGATGGCACTCTTCCTGAACTGAATATCACTTCTCTTGATTTGCGCTTTTCTAATGCCTGCAACTTCAAGTGCCGCACATGTGGCCCCAATTCAAGTTCATCTTGGTATGAAGATTTTAATGAACTTACTCCCTCAGAGAAATTCACCAAAATCCTAAGACCGACAAAAACCAAAGAAGAATTCTGGAGCATGATAGACCCTATGCTACCGACACTTAAAAAAGTCTATTTTGCTGGCGGAGAGCCTCTACTTGAACCAGATCACTACCTGATGCTGGAAAAGCTTCTGGCCTTAAAAAACACTGATCTTACACTCCACTACAACACCAACTTCTCGGCCATTAAGCTGGGAAATAAAATCACTTTTGATTACTGGAAGCAATTTAGCGATGTAAGCCTTTTTTTAAGTTACGACGGATTTGGAAAAAAAGGCGAATATATCAGAAGCGGTATGGACTGGAAGAAAATCCAGGAAAACCACCGCCAGATGCAGTCTCACTCGCATATCAAATACTACATCACTCCAACGGTGAGTGTGCTCAACGCTTTTCATCTGCCCGAATTCTTCTCGCACCTGATTGAAGAGGAACTCATTACCGATGGAAGTCAGATTGGACTCAATATCGTCCACCACCCGACTTTTTATAATGTGACGATTTTCTCCCAGGCCGAAAAGAAAGCCCTAAGAGACTTATATTTAAATTTCATCGAGAAGAAACTTAAGACATACAAGATCGACAATATCGAGCATTTAATCCAACAACTTCACATGGTACTTAACTATGCTGAAGAAAAAACAGAAGACTCTCCTTCTGATAGAAAGATGTTCTTAATGCAAACAGTGTCTCTTGATAAAGTCAGACAGGAAAAGATGCTGGCCCTTTTTCCTGAACTCATTGGTTTTTACCAATAAAAAAGCCCCAGACAATGCTGGGGCCTTCGTATAAAGCTTTTTTAAAAAAAGTCTTATTCTGCTGCTTCTACTTCGATCATTAAAACGCCGTTATCAAGAGCATCTCCCGCCTTAACGTGGATAGCTTTAACAACACCATTTGTTCCACACTTAATCTCGTTTTCCATTTTCATAGCTTCAAGAATTAAAAGTGTCTGACCTTTTGTAACCTTGTCGCCAACTTTACAGTTGATCTTAACAACTTTACCTGGCATTTGCGTAAATAGACCGCCTTCGTCTCCACCACCAAGAGAAGATGGCTTGTATCCGCGGTAAAGCTTAAAAACTTTATCCACGTTCAGCATGATCCCTGGAGAATCCTGACGAGCAAGCTTATTCCATCTTACACCATCAGTTGAAGCAAAGTACTGATCAGCAAGCTTTCTAACAAAGATTGTTTCTTTGTTAACTTCTTTTTGATCTTTAATCGTTCTGAACTCAAACTCCACCATCTCTGCTGAGTGAGTGATCGTTTTTGTCAGGTCGATAATGTATTCGTTTTTATCGTTATCAATTAAATACGTTCTCATTATAACCCCATTCTTCTTGCTTCAATTCCCGCGATCTGCTTATAGATATGCGTGAAGTTCATGTCTGTACTCACCTGCTCTTGAGGTTTTTCAGTACCGATGAAGTTAGTTGAATATTTACCATTAACGAAAACTTCGTTCTTCATAATAACTTTATGAAGAGGGATGTTTGTTTTTAATCCTTCGATTAAAAGACCATCAAGAGCAGCTTTCATTTTTCTGATTGCTACTTCTCTTAGAATCCCTTTAACAACCAGCTTTCCTACCATTGGGTCGAAGTCTGGAGTTACTTGAAGTCCTTTATAAAGACAGTTATCAAAACGAGTTCCTTGCGGGAAGTTCGTTTCACATCCTGTTACAGTTCCTGGAGCTGGAAGCATCGTGATTGGATCTTCAGCACAGATACGGCATTCAATAGCGTGACCTGTTCTCTTGATCCATTCCTGTGAAGGAATACCAAGATCGTCACCGAAAGCAGACTGGATCATACATACGATCAAGTCGATTCCTGTGATCTCTTCAGTAATCGGGTGCTCTACCTGGATACGAGTGTTCATCTCAAGGAAGTAGAACTCTCTGTCTTCACCCATGATTAATTCAACAGTTCCTGCAGAGTCATACTTGATGGCCTTAGCAAGGTTAACCGCTGAGTTACAAACTCTTTGACGAAGGTCTTCATCATCTCCAATGAATGGTGATGGAGCCTCTTCAACG
Source organism: uncultured Bacteriovorax sp. (assembly GCA_964016365.1). Classification (GTDB taxonomy): domain Bacteria; phylum Bdellovibrionota; class Bacteriovoracia; order Bacteriovoracales; family Bacteriovoracaceae; genus Bacteriovorax. The sequence continues at coordinate 15,044 of CAXHHE010000004.1, forward strand.
ATTTTTTGGTGACGACGTTGAATTGAACATTCTCTTTCGAAGAAGTGGAAAACGTTCCCTTTTCTGTCAGCTAGAATCTGAACTTCAATGTGGTGAGGGTTTACGATGTATTTTTCTACAAGTAGATCACCATTTTTGAAAGCAGCTGCTGCTTCTCTTCCTACAGCTTCGAAGTTATTTCTAACGTCTTCCTCGTTGTGACAAACGCGCATACCGCGTCCACCACCACCAGCAACCGCTTTAAGTAGGATGGGATATTTAATCTGGTTTCCGATTTTAATCGCTTCTTCAATCGACTTTACCGGCCCAGTTGAACCAGGAACTACTGGCATCCCAACTTTTTGAGCAAACTCTTTTGAAACAGCTTTATCACCCATAACTCTTACAGCTTCTGGGTGTGGTCCAATCCATACAATTCCATTATCAACTAGAGCTTGTGAAAACTCAGTGTTTTCTGAAAGGAATCCGTATCCCGGGTGAACCCCATCGATTTTATACTTTTTACAAACATCAAGGATGTTCGGAATATTCAAGTAAGTCTCAGCATTTGTAGACCCTGGAAGCCTTACCCATTCATCACACATTTCAAGGTGCTTTGCTTGAACTTCATTATCAGTCCAAACACCAACAGCAGTGTGACCTAACTCGCGACACGCCTTAGCGATACGAGAGGCAATTTCCCCACGGTTAATGATGAGAATCCTTTTATTAGATGCAGTCGTTTTTGTTGTACCTTGGCTCATAGTTGGATGTTCCCGTGTTTACGTTTAGGCTTCTCTTGCTTCTTATTCTTAAGAGCAACAAGGTATTCATAAACTCTCTTACGAGTTTCTTCCGGAAGAATAATCGCATCCATGAATCCAAGTTCCGCAGCTCTGTAAGGGTTTGCGAATTTTTCTTCATAATCAGCAATTAGCTGTGCTTTTTTATCGTCGAAAGCCTTCCCTGTTAATCCTTCCATATCAGCACGGTTAATAATGTTAACCGCTCCCTCAGCTCCCATTACCGCGATTTCTGCAGTTGGGTAAGCAAGGTTAACGTCAGTTCTGATGTGTTTAGACGCCATAACGAGATATGCACCACCGTAAGATTTACGAGTGATGATTGAGATTAGAGGTACAGTTGCTTCTGAGTAAGCGTATAGAAGTTTTGATCCGTGCTTAATGATCCCGCCGTACTCTTGGTTAGTTCCTGGAAGGAATCCTGGAACGTCTACTAGAGTTAGGATAGGAATATCAAAAGCGTCACAGAATCTAACAAATCTAGCTGCTTTTTCAGATGAATCGATGTCTAAAACACCAGCAAGAACTGCTGGTTGGTTGGCCACGATCCCGATCTTAATTCCACCAACTGAAGCAAAACCAACGATGATGTTTTTCGCGTAGTCTTTATGGACTTCTAAGAATTGAGCATCATCAACAACATCAAAGATAATCTCTTTCATGTCGTATGGTTTTTTAGGGTTAGCTGGAACAGTTTCTTTAATTTTTACGTTGTCGCGATAAATTGTATCCGACGTGTATTTTGGAGTCGCTTTCGTGAAGTTAGCAGCTGGAATGTATGAAAGTAGTTCACGAACTCTTTCAAAACACTCATCTTCCGATCCAACTTTAAACTGAGCTACACCTGATTTCTCAGCGTGTGTTCCAGCTCCACCAAGCTGATCTTTTGTTACTTCTTCGTGAGTTACAGTCTTGATAACATCTGGACCAGTAACAAACATGTATGAAGATTTATCCACCATGAAAATGAAGTCTGTTAGAGCAGGAGAATAAACCGCTCCACCAGCACATGGTCCAAGGATAAGAGAGATTTGTGGAATTACACCAGAACACTTTACGTTTCTGTAGAAAATTTCACCGTATCCAGCTAGACCTTCAACACCTTCTTGAATACGAGCTCCACCTGAATCGTTCATACCGATGATTGGAATTCTGTTTTCAAGAGCGAAGTCCATGATCTTACAGATTTTCTTTGCGTGAGCAGATCCTAGAGATCCACCAAAGCAAGTAAAGTCTTGAGAGTATAGAGCGATCTTTTGTCCGTTGATAGTTGCAATACCTGTAACTACACCGTCACCAAGAAAAGACTCTCCTTTTCCCATAACCGCTTTTTTACTAATAATAAAACGATCGAATTCAAGAAATGATCCCGGATCTACCAGGCGCTCAATTCTTTCTCTCGCTGTATATTTACCTTGTTCGTGTTGTTTTTTAATACGGGCTTCGCCGCCGCCAAGTTCAGACTCTTGTCTTAATTTTAGCAATAGCTCACGCTTCCCTTCCAGTGTCTGGGTTTGAGACATAAAAAAACCTCCTAAAGAAGGAGGCATTTTATACTGTCATTCTTTAGGAGGCTACTTATAGTGCGTCAAATAAGAGTGAAAAAATGCAACTAAACAACGCGAGGCACAGACTAAAAAGGGCCACGGTAGTTTTTGAAGAAGGTATTTAAATTGATTAAGCGTGCCTCTTGAAAGACTTGGCCTCCGCTACCAAAGGGCGCGGGCTTGGGTGTGAATTTTTTCTCTACGTTCCAATTTTTATCAAAGTAAGCGGCCATGTGGCCTTCTTGTGGAGTGTACACTGATGCGAGTTTCCTTTGATTTGGCAGAAGCTGCATTCCTCCGGCGAGTGCTTGATAGAATTTCTTCCCCTGATATTTCATATCATAAACCTTAATAGCTCCTTTACCGTTTACCAGTGGATCAATTTCTGCAATCGCAGAATAAGGTCTTTTTGGTTCAGAGGCATTGAAGTGGTTATTCACGTAAAGAAGAATTTTTCCTTCGGGCGTTGATTGAATGTCGTGAAAGTTAATTCCTGGAAGTTCAATATTTCTATGCCATAAGACTTTTTTAAAATCGCGATCAAAAATGAGTACATATCCGGTAAAGGAAAAGTTCACTAACCAGTTTCCTTCGGCAAATGCCGGGATTTTTTTAGAAATTGGATTCTTGGTAATCTGAAAAAAAGAATTCACATGAGTAGTATCACATAAATATTTTTTACTATTTCTCATATTGAGTTTTTTTAAGAAAGCATACTCTCTGGAGATTTGAATAATCTTTTTCTCAAAAACATCTCGGAAATCAACTACGTGTTTTTTTCGTCCTGTTTTTATATCATAGATTTCAATTGTATCGAATCTGGTCTCACAACCAAAAACGTTATGAGATGTTTCTCCTAAGATCGCCAACTCATTCCTATCGCCATCCACTTTCAGCTGATGATGATGAACTCCAGGAGCTGACCAGAGTACTTTTTCATTGGCATTGATATATTGGATATCTTGATAATTGACCTGAATCCTGTCACCACTTTCTTCAAAGTGGCACATTGAACCCGGAAACCTTTTAATTAAGCCGCCATTATCATCATAGAGCTCACACCCGATCTGGATAACCGGCATTGCCCAAGACGAAGAGATAAAGAGCAAGAAAAAAACCATAAACTTTAACATGCTAAAGCTCCACAACTCTGGAAATTAAATGGCCAATACTTTCAGTGTTATGGTCAATAAGAATTAAGAGGATATTATTTTTTTCCGTAAAACTTTTAACCTCAGATAAAATGTCATTTTTCCATTTATCGTCTAAAGAGCTTAGTGATTCATCTAAGATCAGAACTTTTGGTTTAAGAAGCATCCCACGCAAAATGGCCAATCTTCTCTTCATCCCTCCAGAAATTTCTTTGGGAAATAAATCTTTAGACTTTGCCAATCCAAACTTCTGTAAATAACCATCAAGGTCTATCGTTTCCGTTTCTAGCCCTGCTTCTTTTAGAAAATGCAAATGCCCCTTTACGCTCAACCATGGAAATAAATCATTCTCCTGATGAACGACGATGACATCGCGGGAAGGAGCGGCCATCTTTTTTCTGCCGACTTCAATACTTCCACTTTGAGGTTTTAAATGACCTGCAATCAATGAGGCCAAAGTACTTTTGCCCCGTCCTGAAGTTCCTTTGAGTAAAACCACTTCACCAGAATGACCAGTGAAATTGATTCCTGAAAAAACCGATGAACCTTCGGAGTAAGCAAAATAAAGATTTTGAACTTTAACTACTTCCACGGGGCCATCCTTGCTTCCAGTGAATAAAGAAGTCTCGTCATTAAATACCCAATGACTCCAATAGCGATCATATCGTAAATCATATTTGTATACTGCAGATTGATTCGATTGATCTGAATGGAATACCCTAACCCCGATTGGCCACTGATCATTTCAGCAGCAATAATCGACATCCAGCCCATAGAAAACCCTACGCGGATACCAGTCATGAGCTGAGGTAAGATAGCTGGGATAAGAATAAACCTAAGCATCTTCACTTTACTTAACTGCATGGACCTCGCCGTCTGAAGCACTTCGAGCTTGATACTCTCCAGGCCATCATACACTTGCGTGACAATTGAAGGCAGAACACCGATAAAAACAATGATAAAAGAAGCTGCATTACCAATCCCGAAAAATAAAATAACAAACGGGATCCACGCAATCGGTGGCGGAAACTTAGGTGCATCTAAGATTAAATTGATTATAAAATTTCTTTTGAGAAACCGTGGTAAAGAATAGCGTAAAAAGCCTAGGAGAATCCCCAGAACAACTGCCATCGCGCCTCCGATGAGAACGCGAGAAAAACTGCTCCAGGAATTTAAAAGAAGGTCGTACATTATTTTACAAGCTTAGCGTAATCATTATTAACAAAGTCTTTCATATTGATCTCTTTGTTAATGTTTTTCTTAATAAAGTCTGCTCCCTTTTGCATAATCATGAAGTCATCTTCATTAAACTGCATACGAATATCAGCATTCTTCTTGGCATTTAAATTCGGCTCAAGTGATGAAGCAATGGCCAAAGCGCCACTGTCTTTTAAATCAAACTTTGCTTCTTCCATAAACCATTTATCAACTTGTGCTCTATTTTTGTTGTAATAAGCATAAGCATCACGCATAGATGTAATCATTGCGACTGCGGCCTTCGGACTCTTTGCCAGGAACTCCTTATTCATCAAAATCATTGAGCAAACTTTGCCAACATGAATCTCTCTTACCAGTCCTCTTGATTTTAAGATGGCCGGAACTGGGTCAAACCCACTTAAAGCATCAAACTGATCCCACATCACAGACTCTGCTCCACTTTTTAAAACTAGTGGAATGTGCTCTTGAATCCCCAGGTTGATTAATTTTACATCTTCTCTAGCATTCAATCCTGCTTGTGTTAGTCCATCTACCACAATTCTTTCTGCCGCTGCACCAAACGGCACACCAACAGTTTTTCCTTTTAATTCTTTTAAATCTTTTATTGGAGACTTCACTGGAACATACGTTGATGTCCTGTTGTACATCATACGAGAAATCCCTACCCATCCTTTATCTTTTGAAAAAAGCTGAGCTGCTGGCTGATCTGCAGTCAAAACCACATCAATTTGTGATCCCATTGCTAGCTCATTTAACTCCGGCCCAAAATTTCTTCCAACAAACTCTGCTTCAATTCCATTTTTCTTCAGGATGTCTGTATGCTTTAAGACCTGAACCAACTGACCTTGAAGCGCCCAGGGAACTTGCCATCCAATACGAAGTTTAATGGGCTCATCGGCCATTGCTAAGCTAGAAACCAAAAACAAAACTGCAATTAACTTTTTCATTTTCCACCCATATAAAAAATTTCATTTATTACTTTGCCGTCAAGCACGGGCTTGGTCGGATGATTTATCTTTGTTATTTTAGCGATTGTTGCATACTGGTCTACGTGTTGTAAAACGCGCTCAATTTTGAAATTAGTCTTGATCCCAGGACCGGCAATCACAAAAGGAGTTAAGAGTCCTTCAATATGCTCTGGATTTAAGGCCTGCTTATAACCACCCTTTAATGAACCAGTGACAATTGCCCCGTCTTCACTTACATCTTCCACCCAGCTAAAACCTGGCAGAGGTGAAATAACCAAATCACCAACGCGCTCTTTGGGCATATGGATTTCTGCAACGTCTTCTCGGCGCCAGACTCCGGCCAGAATTCGTTTGCCCGTTTTGTCATCTCTTAATTCATTGATCGCCTTAATCACTTCTTCTTTGAGTTTCTCTGATTCTTTGGTGTGGACTGGATTATAAGGATCGCCCAATCCTCTAGGATTAATATAAATATTATTCATCTGCAGAAAAACAACCTGCGTTTCTTTCCAATCAATTTCATAACTTTTTGTCCGCTCGCTATAGTGAAATTTTAACCATCCCTTCTTGGCAAAAAGATTGTTCAAACGAACTTCATTATTGAGAGGAATTGCCCCATGATCTGAGCTCAAAATAATATAGGTGTTCTCATCCGCATTTTTCATGACCTCGCCCAAGACGCGGTCCATTTCACGGTACATCTCTTTAACTTCTGTCCAAAGTAACTTTTTTTCTTCTACTGAAATCGTTTGTGATAGATGCCCATCATTATCAATATAAGGAAGCCACCATCTGCTCGTGAGCATTTGATTCGGATTATAAACACTATGAATAATGAAGTTAGATTTCAAATCTTTCATCAAATAAGGAACAACTCTTTGATGCCAATCCCAGCTCAGTTTTGATTCTTCCATAAAAGTCTGTTTATCATTCTTGTGATAAATCAACTGGGGTGGATAGTTATCGACAAAATCAACCATTGGTCCTAATTTTTTTGTCATGTCGTCTGCCAGAACTGCCGGATAAGTTAAATATTCATTTAAAGAATCAAATAAAATCCTTAAACGGAATTTACCATCGGACAATGCAATCAGCTTCACTTTGGCATGTACATTCACTTCTACAGACGAAAGCTGATTTTCCCAATCTGTCTTTTTAGGTGAATGAATCTGGTAGTCATTTTTTAATTCATAAGTAAGTGGCAACATAAACCAATTTGACCACTGCCCTTCCTTTAAAAGATATTCGCTCCCATTCACAGACAAAGTCACAGCATCCTTCAACACTTGAATGTTAAAGCGCTGTCCCCATGTCTTGAATTCATAAAAATTAGTTTTTTTCTCATGAGCAAACGTCAGAAGCTCAGGACCACTCGCAAACACCAGCCTGTTGTGTCCCAGGCTTTTGTATAATTTCTCATCCTTTTGCTCAGGCTCAACGACCATCGATGGAAACTCAACACCCCATCCTCCCCAACGGCCTTTAATGACGTTACCTTTAAAAATTTCAGGAGGAGTTGATCCTGGTACAGACTGCAGAGAAACGATGTAACTCTTATCTTCTAACTCTGTCCAAATAGGCGCAACAAGCTTCGCTAAAGAGCTAAAGCCCCCCTTGCTCACCATACTGAGAGGGTAGCCAAAAGTTCTCATCGCCCCATCGGCAATTCCATGTTTATCAGGATTGACTCCCGTTAAAAGAGTCGCAAAATTTGTTGGTGTGTGTCCTGGAAAAACGGGACGTGAATAACCATAGCTCCCCCTGGCCATTAAAAGCCTTAAGTTGGGAAGTTCTCCATTGTTGGCCCATTCAAAAATATTAAATTGACCGCGATCTGCCCGAAGTCCGTCAGGAATGAACCAATAAACTTTAATCTTTTTTTCGAATGAAGCCGGTGCTTGTTTATTGGCAATAAAAACGGCAAAGAAAAAAAAGATTACCGAAGCAACCTGCACAATAAGCGGAACTGAATGTTTAGACAAAATTCTATTTTTCATTCATCATTTACATATGCGACAACTTTTTTATCCCACATTCGTACTTATTGGAATTTTGCTTGGATGGTCATTTCCATTTTATGCATTGGCCTTTAGCAAATGGGCCTTCGTTGTCTTATTCGTCCTATTATCTATTAATATGGTCTCTATTGATCTTAAAATTAAATCAATTTTTAATTATAATAGCACGGACTTTTATTTTATCTTCTTTTCTTATTTCTTCATTCCGGCCTTAGTTTTCACTTCAGCTCACTTTTTAAATGTCGCACACACATTGAAACTAGGATTTTTTATCACAGGCCTTGCTCCTCTCGCGATTATTACTCCGCAATTTTTGAATGAGCAGGATAAAAAACAACTCGCACTTAAGCACATCTTAAGCTCTACTTTTCTTTTTCCTCTTTATTTCTCAATAATGATCTATTGTTTTTTTAACCAAATGATCAAAGTAGATATTCTATCTATCATTCTGGACTCTTTAATACTGACGATTCTTCCTATTCTTCTTGTTTTTTCTTTTAAAAAAATCTTTAAAAAATCATCTGATCAATTGATTAAAAAAGTGGGCCAGGCCCTGCCTTTAATCAATATGCTCTTAATCGGTATTTTAAGTTTTATTTTTGTTGGAAGTTCTTACTTGAAAAATGATTTGCACCACTTTATGGCACAAGACTGGATGGCCATTATTTGTTTTGCCGTCTTTCAAGATTTTGGTGTCTTTTTCTTGGCAAAGCTCTTTAATTTCCCAAAGGCCTATGCCGTTGCTGTCTCGATGAAAAATGTCCCATTTGTTGGTATCTTTGCTTTGTTATTTTTCCCTCAGGCCCTCATTGCAATTATCTCAATTCTTGTCGTACACATTTTTCTGATTTTCTTTCATTCGCTTAATCAAAAGACTCAATCGCCGTCGACAAATTAAAATCCTTACCTACCTTAAGTGCCTTTACCATTTTAGGAGTTCCCGAAAAACTCCTTTCTTCAAAAACGACTTCTTCATTTTTTTTGTAAGCTCGTAAAAGTTTGCTGCCAAAATCAATCAAAATTTGCCCTTCTGTTGCCTCCAGGTCACAAACCTCTCTCATCTTCACACCAGATTCAAAATCCCATTGCTCCATACAGAACTTAGCATCTGTCTTGTTTTTAGTAAGCATTACCAGGTCACCATTTTTTCTCAGAATTGCATCCATGATGGTTACTTCTCTTGTAGCATTCATTACAAATTCAAAATGATCCAGGCTAGGATTTATAAAAAAGAGAGACCCCATCCTTTTAGAGAAAATCATATAAAGATCATTTTTAGCCGTCATTTTTTCTGGCAATAGAGCTTTTGTAATTTTTCTTGCACGGGTAAAACCAGGGAATGGATAGCATAGTTTCTGAGTGCTGGTGGACTCACTGACATTAAGGCGCAACACTCTTTGCTGGTTAATCAATCCGATAACCTGTCCAAGTTGATCTAATCCACTCCACTTTCGAGTTCCCCCAACCACTTTTATGTAATCTGTTGGGAATTTACAAAACATAGTATCTTCGATCTTCTGGTAGAAGGCGTAATATTCATCCTTTTTTTGTCCTTCTACAAAAAACTCATTTTGCACATCTTTGCCAAGATTACTTTTTTGACGAAGATCTTTTTCTTGGCATTTTTTCGCCTCTACAAGCGCGATTCCCTTCTTTGAGATCTCGATTTTCTGGCAATTACTTTCGAGCGAAATCGCCATAGCGCTAGAGATTAAAAAATGAACTAAAAATGAAATCATTTGGAACCTTCAGATGCATAAAGCTTAGTCATTTGCTGAAAGTTCACTTCAAATTGTTCCCTATCTTTCTTGTTCTTTAATAAAGATTCATTAAGTTCTTTAACAGCTCCAAAATCAAGCGGAGTGATATTTCTTGGCCGAATCCCATTTTTTTTAAGCGCATTTATAAAAGCAGGCTCACTCACAAACGTTTCAGACTTTGCCCCTAATACTAAAAAATAAAAACCAGCATTAAACTTAATAGAAGATAGCTTTTTGTATCGATTATATAATTCAGGATCAACGACAACTGCATCCACATTCTGGCCATTTAACACAAAGCCAGAATTGATCAAGACTTCAAGATCCCGCGAATTTACGGCCATTTTACGGTACTGAATCTTTCCAAGATACTTTCTTAAAAAGTATTCATTCGTTGAGTTCGGAATGACCCCAATTGTTTTATTTTCTAGCTTTTCCTTATCAATCTTTCCTAATTTTGGAGAAAAGAGAATATAAGCATAAAAATCATCAACAACTCGCTTTACTAAAATCTCTCCATACCACATAGACTGGATGGTATTTTGCGGAGAAAGAATAGACATCGATAACTCTCCACCAATTGTTCGATTCATCGTTCTCAGGCTAAACCTGTCGTATTCAAATTTAATTTTTATTTTATCTTCTTGATGATTCGTGAGTTTCTTATAAGTCGGTGGAACACCCACTGTAATTTCAACAGCAGATACAGAAAAAGAGAGAATCAAAAGGAGGATTATCTTAAGCATTTAACTTCAGCCCCCTCAAGGTCTTTTTTATTTTTTGCAAAATACTTTACATCAAACAATTGTGCCTGCTTTTCACATAAAACAACAAAATACTTTGAAAAGTAGGTCACACTCTCACCATCGCATTTCCCGTAGGCAAAGTTACGGGTGGCCTTTGTATCAAAGACAACACTGAGAGTTCCCTCTCTAGAGAGCATTTTTTTCTTTAAGGCATCTTTCTCAAAACATTCAGTATTAACAGTAATCGCCCCTTGGTAAGGTGAAGATCTCTGTTCGAATAAGAGTGAAAACTGAAGAATCTTTCGTTGAAAGCTATTCTTCATCTCTTTGGCATTTTTGTTTTTTAAATCCTCATATGTGACCTTTATAATTTGACCATCACCTGACTCCAATACGTATGAGCCAGCTGGATCAAAAGGGCCCTCTTTAACTCTTTTAAAGCTCTTTAAATCTTTGGAATGGTCTAATTGTATTGATTGGTAAGTGATTGAGGAAAAGGCAATAGGAGGAGATAAAACTAAAAAAGCAGTTAGTATGAAGTTTTTAATTTTAAGAGCTATAGTCATTTATCCAATGATATAGCAGGCTCAAAATAACTTCAACTAACTGCTTTCGTAAGATTTAATTAAGCAGCTTTAGCGCGTTTATCAAGTCCGTACTTTTCAACTTTCATAATTAAACTCGCTCTTGAAATATCTAATTCCTTAGCTAGTTTAGACTTGTTGAAATTGCAGCGCTTCAATCCTTCACGAATCATCATGATTTCCAGTTGCTCAAGAGCATCTCTCAGAGTTCCCTCTGTATTAACACCTTTGAAAGCTGGTTCTGCTGACGCTCCCCAATCAATAATTCTTGGAGAAAGATTTTCTGGCCCAATCATTTTCTCGTCACCAGCAAGAACCACAAGTCTTTCAACTTCGTTTTCTAGCTCACGAACGTTACCTGGCCATGGGTAATCAAGCATTTTTTCCATACACTTTTTAGCAAAAGTCTTAAGCGCTTTACCTGCTTCATCACATCTCTTCTTCAGGAAGTAATCCATCAGAACAGGGATATCGTCATGGCGCTCACGTAGAGGTGGTAGAGCAACGTTGATAACGTTAATTCTGTAATATAAGTCCTCTCTGAACTCACCTTTTGCCATCATTTCTTTAAGATTCTTGTTTGTCGCCGCTACGATTCTCACATCAACTTTCTTAGGAGCTGTAGCACCTACCGGAAGGTACGTCCCTTCTTGTAGTACGCGTAGTAGCTTTACCTGCATTGAAAGAGTCGTATCCCCAATTTCATCCAGGAACAGTGTTCCACCGTTCGCTGTTTCAAATAGACCTTTTTTATCTTTTACCGCTCCGGTAAATGATCCTTTCACGTGTCCGAATAATTCCGAATCTAAAAGGTTATCGTTAAACGCTGAACAGTTAACTGCTAAGAACATTTTATCTTTTCTTGGAGAATAAAAGTGGATCGCTTTAGCTACAAGTTCCTTACCTGTTCCGTTTTCCCCATTGATTAGAACTGAAGACTCAGAGTTAGAAATCTTCTCTAATAGAGAGTAGATCGCTTGCATCTTCTTCGATTTACCAATCATTGCGTGGTAACGGTATTTTTCACCAACTTCAGATGAAAGCGCCTGGATTTGATCTTCGCGCTTAGTAATCTCATCGTGGAAAGAAACCATTTCTTCCGCCACTAGTGATGTAAGCTCTTTTACATATTCAAGTTCACGTGGCCACATCTTCTTAATTTTTTCACAAGCGACAGCGGCGTCAGCTGGTGTTGTTCCACATTCAATCATTTGAGCTTTTAGCATTTCAACATCAGCACTTGTTGCAGTATCAAGTACGAATGGATAAACGAAAACCGCTCCGGCGAATTCCCCATCTACTTTAACTGGGAACGCTACACCTTTTACGTGTTTAAAAAATGATTCATAAACCACTACTTCATTAGTAGAGGACATTTTTTCAACCATCTTCTCAATGTCTTCTGCTAAGAAGTCATGTCCGTAAGCTGATTGCATCTGCACTTTCATAAAATGAGACTTGAATGAATAAGACTTGCTTGCATGATCAGACCAAAGTTTTCCGTGAGCATCTGTATAGAACATCTCAACATCAAACCATTTACCTAGAATCCCTTCTAGTTTAGAGATAACGTGAAGTTTCCCCATATCTTGCCAATTAATCATACAACTCTCCTGCTTGAGTCTGTGCCCTTTAGTAGTAAAGGCTGCTAAGTTGTAAAACTTTTCGGCAGTTTCTTAGAAAATCTTAAAAGAATTGATAAAATTTTTAACAGGCAAGGATGATCCAATCTCTTAAAAAGAGACAAAAAACCATTTCACTCAAATATTAATGATTAAAAAAGCTACGGAAGCCTAGTGAGTCTCTACCGCTTTCTGTTCAAGATTTTCACCACTTAACCAGAAATTCAGACGAGTCACATATGAGTCCGCCATCCAGTCTTGTGGACCAATGAACTTATTGATGTGCTTACCCGTACTCGAGAACAAAAATGTCTCTGGCACTTTTAATGTACCTAATTGGTCCATTACTCTGTTTTCAACATCAATAGCGAATGTAACGTTTTTTGGAATGTTCGGGAAACGAGTCAGAAACTTCTTAATCTTCATCTCTTCATCATTAACGGCCACCAAAAGGAACTTCACCCCAAGAGGTTCAACCTTAGTTGCGTAAGAAAGAAACTCCGGCATCTCCTTTTCACAAGGTGCACACCACGTTCCCCAGATATGCACAAATGCCCCCTTAGAAGTGCTCGCAAAGTCTTTAGACTTAATCGTTGCACCAGTTGCAATGTCATTAACCTGGAAGTCTGGGAGCTCTTTTAAAACGGGAGCATCGATCGCACCATCATTCTTTCCATAGAATTTCTTTCTTTCATACTGAGCATAAAGGAAAGTTAAACCAAGAAGGGCCACGACTGTCTCTTATACACATCTCCGAGCCCACGAGACGCTCAGTTATCTC
>CAXHHE010000005.1:0-26498 GCA_964016365.1 uncultured Bacteriovorax sp.
TACACAGAAGCCTTCGTCGGCAGCGTCAGATGTGTATAAGAGACAGCCTAGAGGGGGGCCTTATGCGATCATTGCTAATTTTTCTTTTTTTTCGATTATTTTAATGGCCCTATTTTTAATCTTTTCTAGAATGGTAGCGTAATCTTTTTCAATCCCATTTGGAAATAAAATAGAATCGTGATGAATTGAAAGAGCAATGGATAGCTTTAAAGCGATATCAAAACCAATTTTCCTAGAGCCGCTTTCATATTTACTAATATTCCCAGAGGGAATACCTGTTATTCTTGCCAGATCCGCTTGTGTTAAGTCTAATGATTCTCTGCTGATTTTGACAATATCTCCACTTGTGTAATACTTCCCCTTTAGTTCGCTAGCAAGAAATTGTGTTAATAGATTCTTCGATTCTCCCGTTTTTGCTTTCATAGCATCTTCTCCTGTGAAGTTACCTTAAAAATTCCATCCTCTGAACTTGTAAGATACATCCTTTGAATTAATTTCATTGTCAATCTTCTTCCTTGTAGAAATTTGTATCAATCTCGATAACCTTTAATGCCAGTACAATTTTTTTATCTTCTGTTTTCACTTTAAAAATACAACGAACGGTGCGCTTCTCTTTTGTGTTTCTTTCAATCAAAAAGGAACCTTCTTTATTTTTTTCTTCGTATTGAGCGTTGAGAGATTTAGTTTCTAAAAATTTTTCAAATCCTACTTTTTCAAGATATTCTTTTCTGAGGGATAGCACCTTGAGGGTGTTCTCATCAATTTCACCTTTTGCCATTTGTTTTTTAATTCTTGCAATCGTAGCTTGATCTATATCTAATTCGCACTTTTTCAAGGTGCCCCTCCGTGGTTAATTATATATATGTGGCCCTCTGCTTGAGGGTGATGTCTTACAAGATACATTGTATGCTATCTCGGAAGATAGGTCAAGCGTGCTGTAACGCTTACAGGTTCATGTAAGATCAACCACTTGAGTTTATTCCAAATTTATATTTATCGCCCCCTTTGAGGGGGCACTATTTTTCCACTTTATTTTATTATATTCTGGTCATATTCTTTCTATTGAGTAGAAATTAAATTAAGAACGGAGTTGGTAGTGTCTGTTGTAAGTGCTGATTTAATGAAAAATAACATCGCTTTAATCTTTAAAGCTACTAGGCGCTTTCATGGTCTTCAACAAACTGAATTCAGTGCGATACTCGGAATCACACAAGGAACAATTTCTAAAATTGAATCAGCAACTATGACAACTGAACTCGAACTTTGGTTTCGTTTTTTAGAAGCCTTTAAAATTAATAATCCATTTTCTTGTTATTTTGGAGGTTTTGAACTTCCTGCAAACTCTTTTCTCGCTCTTGAGAAAGGAAAATCAGAATTAGCGCCGGAGTATTCAATTCAACAAAAAGAGATTTTTCAGATTAAGCACATTCGTCCTTTGTACGAATATTTACAAAAAAAGCAATTAACACCTTTGGAAACATTCTTAAAAGAGAAAAAAATAAGACCAGAAATCTTTTCAATTCTAAATCACCCGATCTCTCTAAAATTCATTGAAGATTTTTTTACTTTTGTTTCAAGCTGTAAGATCCCATTCGATGCACCAGGGGCTCTTTCTTTTGACTTTCACGATACCTTTTTAGGTAATGAGGATAAATTCAGAAATGAAATTGGAGGAATTTATGATTCCTGGTCAGATCTCGTAGAGCCTTTTGACATCAAAATTAATTCTAAGAGTGGTCAGTATCGTTTTTCACTTAAAAAAAGAGCTCATGTTGAAATTTCAAAATTAAATAATTCTCTTCAACTTACTAAGTATCTAGCCAGTGCCCCGTACTGGAAGTTAAAATATCTTGGTAAAACATCATCATCTATGCCGGTATTGAAATTTGATGAAAAATTCAAAGAAGCCTTGGTAAGTTTTTAACTCCTTTTGCATCATTTATCGTTTTTGTAATTTTTGGAACTGCCCACCATCGAGTAAATTGAGGCGGGGGTCTAAGGTGTGAAACCCGTCCTTCAACTTCTGATTGAGTTCCACAAGCAGCGCTCTGAATAGTTTTGTCACCATAGTTGGAATTCAGAGCATCCATTGTCTTCATGAGCTTTATTCTCTCGTGAGTATCGTTGCTCCCAAAAAGTGCAAACTGATGTTCGGAAAAATCTTGAAGTCTTGTTAGTCGAATTCCAGCTTTTCTATAGTCAAAATCTTCAAGAAAGATTTCTTCGAAAATTAAAAAAGCTTCTTCGATCAGCTTTACAGTATCACATGTATAAGAAGACAGACGCCTAGAGACTCCATTTGCGTATTGTGGTAAATCAAGACGATGGCGATCAGTTGTTAGGTACAGGCTAATCTCGTTGCAAACGGAGCCCTGAGACCGCATTTCTTCTGCGGCTTCAGATACAAAGCTCGCGATGGATCGCTTTATCGCTTCTCTATTTCGTGTACCCTTGGGGAAAGTTCTGCTGTGGCCAATTTCTTTTTTTTTCTCAAACGGTGTTTCAAGCGGCCAGCAGACTACACCCTGAAGCTCTAGTTGGAGCTTGCGTCCGTTTACGGTTAAAATCTTTTGAATGTGTGCAGGATAGGGATAGTCTCGGAACTGGAGAGCATTGAAGACGCCTAACTTTTTTAATTTGATTTCGCTGTTTTTGCCGATTCCCCAAATATCGGAAATAGGAGTTTGTTCAAGAGTGTAGTCAATGTTGAATTCGTTAATAACATAAACACCTTTTAATTCTGGATTAGTTTTGGCCCATGTGTTTGCAATATTTGCTAATAATTTAGTTGGACCGAATCCAACACATATCGGGATGCGTGAGTAATCATATGCGTGAGCTTTTAAATTTAATCCGAAATTCAATAAATCAAGCTGAGGAATCTGAGGAGCAATGAAATACCCTTCATCAATTGAATAAGGGACAACCTTAGGAGTTCTCATTTTAACTGCTCTGAACATTCGTTCTGAAAAGAAGCAGAACGTTTCAAACTCAGAAGAGAACAGTTTAACATTATTATTTTTTATAATTTCTCTAACTTCAAATAACGGTGTACCTGTTTTTATACCAAGCTTTTTTAATTCAGGTGAAGCTGATACAAAATTAGAATCCCCTGGTGTAAGTACACCAACAGGTGAACCACGCAGTTCTGGCCTGGTGACCAGGAAACATGACACAAAAAAACAATTTCCGTCAAAATGACCGAAAATTGTTTTGCTGGAAAAGGTAGTTTTCAAAAACTACCTTCCTCTGAGAAAAAAATGTGCTGAAAATACAACTGCTATAAACTTGTACTCATCCGGATCTAGCTCTACTGGTTTGTATTTAGGGTTTATTGACTTAGCTATAACTTTCCCATTTTCAATGAAGATTTGATTGATGAAATCCTCTCCTCTATAACGGTAAAGGCAGATTTCTCCTGAAGCATGCTTCAGGCAAAATTTAAGAACCACATCGGTGTTTGGGGGAAGAAGGGGGGCCATATTATCTGTCAGGATGGTATACGGTGCATCTCCACCGTATTTTTCATCTAGTGATATTTGGTTCTTTTTAAATTGAGTCGCGATTCCGAACAGTCCACCATCAATTGAGACTTCTTCGTTCTCTATTTTAACTATGTCTTCGTTTCTCTGAATCACTTTTTCAAATTCCTGCACCTCACTGCTCAATGGTTCTTTTCCGAGCTTCGGAACCGAACTTCTTCGAGTCTGGTGGCCTTTGTAATCTTCATCTTGGTAAGCTGTTTTCATTGTCTTCATGAGCCCAGTATCTTACTTACGCAAAAATTACGCAATAGGGAGTTTTTAAAAATGTGTTTTTCTATTAAAATTCCTAGAAATATCAATCAATTATCATTCTTTTTTGACGCGGAAATTTCTGCTGATGCATATGAAAAACAAAGAAATTTACTTTTACTTCAACAAGAAATGGATGGTTTGGAATTTGAAAAATTAGTCGGATTGCCTCATTCAAAGAACCCAAGAAGCCATTTTAAGATGCCCGGGAGTGATGACAGGGTTTTTCCTGGCTACTTTGCGCCTGTTATAGTCCAGGAGGGGCTAAAACGCATTGTAAAGCCTATGCGATACAGAGTTAGGCCCAGTGGCTCAAAAACGGAAATTCCGGCGAAATTCGGCGTTTATAATGCAAGAATTGATTCGCTTGAAACAAAGCAAACATGGAAACCACTTTTCATGCACAGGCATGGACTTGTTCCGTTTACTAATTTTTACGAATGGGTTCCAGATCCTTCTCCTGAAAAAGTAGAGGATTTGAGTCTCTTTAATTTTCTGGATAACCCTCGGGATAACTTCTCGACAAGGCCGCAATCTAAAAGCAAATTGATTAGTTTTAATCCTGAGGGACGAGAATTGATGTGGGCTCCGTGCTTGTGGGATGAATGGACTTCAACGAATGGTGATATAAGTTTTTACTCTTTTGCAATTTTGACTGACGATCCTCCCGAAGAAGTCAGTATAATGGGCCATGATCGATGTCCAATTTTTATAAAAAACGAATTTATTGATGAGTGGCTCAATCCTCTCAGTTCAAATAAAAATGAGATTTATGAGATTCTAAAATCAAGAGAAGAAGTTAAATACGCACATAGTTGGTCTTAAATTAAAATGGAAGATAAATGAAAAGAGAATTTTTAAAGTATAAATTAGCATTTCTAAAATTGTATTCTGATAATCAGGATGGAAAATCTAATTTAAGTAACGGTCAAATTCTAGAAAAGGTTCAAGGACAGTTCTTATATGTTCCTAAAGGAAATTTAGAGGTTATTCAGGCGGACATTCAAGAAATGATCAATAAAGGATTAAATCCTAAATCTTCTTTTTCATACATGAGAGATAAGTTCAGTTCACAATTGACAAATATTTTTTCTGGAGTTGCCCCTGTCAAACCGGACCACTTAGCCAGCTAATGTTTTCTCATTTTCCCGTCTAAATTGTCTCGGACTTTTCATCTTCAGCCCCTTGTGAGGAGCATTTTCATTATAATCTTCAAACCATTTTTCAAGTTGCCCCATTACTGTGGCCGCATCTTTCAAATCACCAAACCAAGCGTAGTCACGTTTAAACGTTTTCACGAAGGCTTCTGCCATTCCATTTGATTCTGGACTGTATGCTGGTGTCGTTCGCACATCAAAACCGATTGAACGGGCAAAATTGACTGTCTCATGACTTGTGTATTGAGGTCCATTGTCTGAAAGCCACTGCACACGATGAGGAAGATAATTTATTTTTCCGAATCGAGACTCAAGACAATCAACCATAAGATCCCTAATTGCAGCACCATCTATTCCAATCGTCGAAGCAACGTAACTCATAACTTCTCGATCACAAGTATCAAGAGCGAAGGCCACATTAACTCGATCTCCATTAAAACATTGGATGGCAAAACAATCAGAACACCAACGAGTATTGCTTTTAAGTGTGATCACTTTTCCATCATGAGTTTGTGTTTTCTTTTTATCATAACGAGCAAGTAGAAGGTCATTAGCTTTCATTATTCGATAGATTCGCTTATGATTCACTCTCGCTTTTCCCATGGAAACCAGTTCCGAGCAAAGCAATGCCGTCACTCTTCGATATCCATAAGTCGGTTTCTTTTCAACGATCGATTTTATTTTTGATAAAAGAAAATCGTCGGCATAACTTGTTTCATTTTTTTGTTCAATCTCTTCATTTAGCTGTTCCATGAGATTGCTTCTTGCGACTTCCAGTGTCTCGGCGATTTGCCTCACTGAAAATCCTCCATTCCGAGCAATGGTGCACGCGAGATCAGTTTTTTTTCGCGACCAATGCGAACTGCTTCTTTGAGGATTTCATTTTTCAGAGTGGCCTTACCTAGTGCGCGTTCAAGTTCTCTGATTCTAGCAAGGGCCCTTTTATATTCTGATTCAGAAACAACTTCTTCTTCAGCTCTTACAGCTGTAACAGCACCGTTTTCCATGCATCTCCTCCAATAGAATAATTGTGAAGGAGAAATTCCGTTTTGTCTCGCTACTGATGAAACAGATTGCCCTGGTTTAAAAGTCTCTTCGATCAAGCTCATTTTTTCTTCCTCAGACCATTTTCGGCGTCTTTGAACCCCGATGATGACCTTAGGACTAGTCATAGTACTAGTCGTACTCATAGTCGTTAACCTCCGTTATGAAGCTAACCAAGTGGTTCGGTTCTATGAGGGGCTATCACATTTTCGAACAATCTTTATCACTTCACATCAAACGCAAAATACTTAGAACAAGCTCTACTTAGCAATACTATTTATCCAAGCTTCTTTAATATTGATGAATATATTACGAATTTGAAATCAAACATTCCACATAGTGAAAATGCGCAGAAACTATTTAAGCAAATTCGAGAGAAATATTGTGATTTCTCTTCTAACTATAGTCATTCTGACAAGAGAGACTGGAAAAATTGTCTCCCTATTTATACGTGCTTCACCGAAATGCCAGAAAGTTCGTTACCATTTCACGCACATCATTATGGTTTTTTTGGAATTTCATTTAAAAAAAATAAATTAATTGAAGATACAAATTTTGATAGAACAGTTATTGGTACACATACTCTTAGTCCTGTTATGTATCTTGACCCATACTTTTGCGACTACCAGGAATTACTTATTGAAAAAATGATCAATAATTCTTCTGACATTTTAGTATTACGATCCAGCCTTGAGCAGTTATTACTTATCAAGCCAATTGATGATGAATCACTTCTCCCAGAAAATTACTATTCGGTATATTTTGAAAGAGAGTGGAGATACATTTCTTCATCTCAGGTGTTTAAATTTAGCATAGATTCAATAGAGTCTATTTTTTTACCACATGAAGAATATGATGAGGCCAATATCCTACATCCCGAGAAATTTATCGCACGCCCAAGTTTAAAAAAAATCATAGAATTCGCCACAAATAATGAAATAAAAGTTAAGACAATAAAAAATGAGTTAAGAGGATTAAAAAGGGGAATGCCTAGATATGAAGACTACGAGTAGTGAACATATTTAATCGGTTAACATTTCCAGTGTCGCCCCGCTAAAGGTGGCGCTACATAATGCCGATCAGAATAGCGAGGTGGTTATGGAGCTAAAGTTTGTTGATATTGAGAAAGGTGCGATTATTGAAAGTAAAGTCTACGTTAGCGGTGTCTTTACTGAGCCAGGACGTATCAAAATTAAATTTAGAACTGATTCTCTAATAACATATTTTATACCTGTCGGCCGAATTTTAAAAATGACGACGTCAGATCAAACTATAACAGACTTAAATTTGATCTCATCGTTTTTCACCAACAACTATACTCAAAGGAGCTTAATTGAGGCCGAAGAAGAACTAAAAAACTGCAATATGGCAGAATTTGTTTCGAAGCGCCCAAACTACGATTTTCACTTAAAGAAAACTTTAATAATAGGGAAGACTAAAGGCCTAAAGAACTCTGATCTAGAAGAATCAATTAGTCGAAAAGGTGGAATTTTAACAACAAACTTAAATAATACCGTTGAAGTGGCAATATTAGTTTACGAAACAGAACTGCCTAAGGGAAAGAAGATGGATCTGCTTAGAGAATTTAAAATGAAAGGCTCTCACATAGAGATAATTGAGGCTGATCCAAGCTGGTTTTCTAAGGCGTGTTAAAAGTATGGTAAAATGTTCATTATATTTTTGTTTCACTTCGATAACTGATACAGCCAAGAAATACAAATAACTACGTAAAAGAACTCTACATTGACTGTTTCATCTATTGTATCACTTTCTGAAATCAAGCTCTTCATCGAATTTTTCCGTTATTCTTCAAAAAAATAATTGGAGGAAAAATGAAAAAACTATTACTTTCAACAGCGATTTTAGCAAGTGCTTTACTGATGTCGTGTGAGTCAGCTGTCTCTAGTCAATCCACAGTAAAAGACCAGCTAAGTAAACAAGAATTACCATCTGAAGAAATGCTAACAGTAACCACGAGTGATTTAAATGAAGCCATTTTCACCAAGAAACTGTTCATGGAAAGAATGTTCAAGAAAATGGATTTTAGTAATCTTGATCTAAATAATGACATTGTTATCACTAGAAAGGAACCTGTTAAGTGGGAAGAATTTGATAGCGATGGAAAGTATCTATGCACTACGAGCTGGAAATCTAAGAGGATCATTTTTTATAGGCCTCTGAGAACGTGGGTTCTTGAAACATCAGAAAGAACAGGTGAAGACACTTGCCAAAAAGAAGACGAATTTAAAGCATATTTCGATCTTAGAGGTTTTGATAGTGTCAGTAAAGAAGACTTCAAAAAGACGTTTTCAAACGCCGCTCTAAAGACACAAGAAAGGCTAATAAAGGATGGTGGTGAAATTCAAGAAATGCATTCTAAGAAGATGACGTTCACCGAGACAGATCGCGGATTTACTGCAATGGTCGCGAATGAAAACCTTGGCCTAGAGGCTGGATCTATTACAAATGCATGGAATATTTACAAAATGTATGAAGATTCTTATGAAGTTACAGAATTAAAAAATGATGACCCGTCACTTAATATGAAAATTCATCAGTATGCTATTTCTGAAACTCCTTTCGTTTCAAATTATTCAAAAATTTTTTCATTTTTAACGATCTCTAATGTTAATTACCTGGAAACATCTAAAGGCATTTTGTTAAAGGATCTTATAAAAAGATAAAATTATATCTACCCGATAAAATAGTTTATCGGGTAGAGTTCAAATTGAAAGAACTTTTTGTTGTGAGTTTTTACTTTACGGTAGTCTTTGGAAAAAATGAATTTTCGATTTAATTATTCTAGACATTGAAATTTCCATCGACTAACTTCGCGTAACGTGTATGGTATAGAGATGAATAAGATACTTAAATTTTCTAGATTTAAAGACATTGATGGTGCAGCACTAGACGATTCATATTTTTCAACTGCCCTAAAGAGATTAAGAGAATCTGACATAAAGAGGTCAAGTGAGCTTGAAAGTTTCATTCTTAATGAAGTTTTAAAAAATAACAAGGTTATTCAATTTGATGATTTAGTTAAAGAAGAAAAATATGTCGGTGTATTTGTTATTGGCAACTTGGAGAAAAAAAGACTAATTCATCGTCTGCCTGCCTCTGATTTATACATCAAATGCGATCCTCAAGAGCTATTGCCCCTTGGACACCATTTAAACTTAAGCACCATCAGAGAAATTGACTTTTTAAATTTAAGAAGATTTGAATTCAAAATACTATCAAGGGAACTTAGCAAAAATAATAATAGTAGCGACAAAAATACTTTTTTCGAAATTTTTGAAGAAAAATGGGAATTCAAAGATAATGATCCCCATTATAAACTAACTGGTTCACTTTTAGAGCACTTCGAAAAGTACGGTATTTTACCTGAAGAGATTTTTTTTGAAATATCTCGACAAAATTTAAGAACAAAAGAGCTAGGTCTATTGAATGAATCCGGTGCAATTATGAGATTGGTCGGTAGCTGTGATCATATCTATTTTGTGCAAAGCTTGAAAAATCATACCAATTCTTTCATAACAGTAGAGTCAGTAAATTTGAACACGGAAGGAATTAAGAAGGTCATCTCAATAGAAAGTGAATCAATTCTGGCCTATTTAAGACTGATGGCTTCTGTAATTCCACGCCTAAGTTTTTTTATCAAAAAGGCTAATTTAAACACTGTCGATAAGTTTATATGCTAGAGCTAAAAACTAATGAAAATGACCCTACACTAATTGCAGAAATTGGATTCATTAATTATCTAATTGCAAGTCGCTTTAATGCCCCCACCCCTTTTTTAAAGGTCAACGTTGAAATCATTCAAAGTAATAATACAGGGGTTAACGGTGCTTATAACAATAAGAAAAAAATGATTTCTCTTTATAATACTCTCAATGTTAATACACTATATCATGAAGTATCACACGCTATCGATTTTGAACTGTTTAGGTCGATGAATTTTTCTAAAATTGTTCTAGCGTATGAACAATGGAAACAGTTCAATTATCAAGTCAAAGAACTATACCCTCTCGTCAAACTTAACTTTCTATCTCAAGAAACCTCCGCATACCTATACTGTAATTTTAAAGACGAACTCACTTTAGAATGGCAATATAAAATGTATAAAAAATTACATATTCATGGAGAATATTGGACTAGACCTGAGGAGATTTTCGCAAGAACAATGGAAGTTTGGTTTTATAACGAAAGTCAGATACAAAGAGGGATAGCAAATCACGTACCGACTCTTTTTAACATTTTTCCAAACAATAAAAACATTATCACAAATGAATGTTCAAATTTTATCAATAGTTTTCTAGTCAGAATAAGAAATATATAGGGATTTTTGCATGAATTAGATTTCTTAGTCTTTCTCGTTAGTCTCAAGCCCTAAGTAAATGACTTATATTGCCTAGAAAATTTTTCAAAATTAGTAGCGAAAGACAAATCTTTAATATTCAAAAAAAATACAATTACCTAGGCCAAGTATTTTGGTCGGTTTTTTTCTTGCTCAAGGCCTAAAGACACATCTAAATCCTAGCCAATTTCCACTTCCATTAGATTCCTGGTCAAAAGCAAAAGCATAGACTCCTGCACGATTCCCTTCAAAGTATGCCCCTCCTCTAATTAGTGAACCCCCTGATGAATTTATTCCTGCATAATATTGTCCGATTCCCTGGTCATGGCTAAGTGTCGAATCATGAGGCTGCCAAGCTTCCGGCTTCATAAAATCAGATAAATTTTCGCCGATCAATCTATCAATGGATGTTAGCTCTAAATATGAGTTAGTTGGAACCCCATTGGCGCTGCTATAAGGTTTTAGTCCTGGATTTAAAGTTAGGACTGAGGAATCAATCGAAATATCTACCCATTCCCAAACATTACCTGAAAAATCCCATATTAATTGATTTTCTTCTAAGATATGTGTTCTTTTTTGTTCCCAGCCTAAGCTTGGTAAATCTAATGAAGAATTATTAGTGCCATCATATAGATCATTTTCGTTAGAAATTTCTAGAGTAGCATAGGGATCTAAATCGGAATGACCTCTATTGATTTCATTCAGTGGATCAATCACACCATTAGACCAATTAGACGCATTTCCCTCAATTTTTCTAGAGATATTCATCCATTCTTCGTTGGCAATCAAATTGTACTTACCAACAAGAGAGTTCAAAATATTTAGTGATTCACAACTGCTTTTAGCCTGATTAAGATCTAGGCCTGTAATTGGAAAACCGGAATTGGTTACGGCCGGATAACCAAGAACGTCTTTAGCTTCGGTTCGCATTACGCAAAAATCATTTGGAGAATTAACATAAGCAGAAGAGGAAACTTTTAAATATCCCGAAGGACAAATTAAATTCACTTCAATTTTTGCCCAGTCAGAAAAGCTAGAATCATCCCCCACCCTATAATCAATATGAGCTACTCCGAGTTTTCCCGCACTACCTGAAATAGATACTGAACAAGCTCCGCTCACATCACAGGTACAAGAGCTGCCTGAAAGCTTACTTTCGTTGTTAACTTCGCACTTAGTTGCCAGTAGAGAGTTTAATTCTGTGTATGATAAATTAAGGGTCGTGCTGAAGCCTCCTAATTTATCATTAAGGGTAACGTCCTGTACTGTGAATTTTGATGAAGCAAGACCAGAATCATTCTCAGTAGGAAGGGCCTTACTTCGCTGAAGAAGCTTAATGTCCACAACCCCCTTACATGAAGCCATCAAAAGGATCACGGCAAATAAAGTTGTAAATTTTTTAATCATTAAATACCTCGACATACTTTCTTGAGATGATTTGAAATAAATTTAGTTCTTTGGAATTAATTTGATTGTGAGTAGTATTGTCTATTTTTGAAGCAATAGATCGCTGAGTACCTGAATGGATAGCTGGCTTTAGAGAATCAAAATACAATTTCTGTGAATAATATTCTTTAAGTTGATCTTTAGACATTTTTAATTCATTTAATTTTTCTGGATTCGATAAGGCAATTTTAATTTTTGAATAAAATTCGTCATTGTACACGCCGGCTAAACCTGTTCCTCTCCGTTCGTCGCTATATTCAATACTTCTATTATAAAAAATCCCTTGCTCATCCTGCTGAGTGGTTTTTTTTGCATTCAAGGAATGACCGGTCTCACTATTTGAGCGAAAGAAATCTAAATTCACTGATGAATTATTTGCAATACCATCTTTATTTGTTTTGAAAGTATTATTCTCAAACTGTATATATTTCTCATCAATTTCATTATTCGTATCATAACCAAAGTTGGCCGGAGAATTTCCCTCTAAGTTAAAATTAATGGCACTTTCCCTGTTTAGGGAAAGGCTAAAGCTTACCGCTTGAGATGCTCTAAATTCATGTTCGGCAATCTCTTTTCCATACCCACTCAAAACCGATTTAATCTCTTGTCTTGCAGAGTTATTTTGAATTAAATTCAATTCAGAAGAAACTACATTTTGGCAAAAGTCTGTGAGTTTTGGAGTCAACTCTTTAACCGATACAGTTTGAACAAAGTAATTGTATTCTGAAACTGAAACAGTGCCATGCTTTTTAAACGAACTATCACAATCCGACTTAAGAGATCCTGCAGTTGGGATTTGATTGGCGATAGCTTGTAAAATGTTTAACTTGTCGCTAGCAATTTGAGCGCGCTCCAAACTAATGTCTTGAACATTGACTTGGGCCTTTGAAAGCTCTTTTAATGTTGAATTTTGAGCATTATCAAGATCAATTTTAGAAAGACCCTTTTTGACTGCTTCAGAATACTCACTTTCTTGTTTTTTATAAATCGCTCTTTCATTTTCAGTTAGGGCTTCATACGCGAGAATGCTTTTAAGACAAAGATTATAGTCTTGAGATTGTGAATTAGTATAGACACATTTGATCTTCCCATCAGAGCTGGATTTTGATTCAAATGTGTCAATGTTTTCTTTTTTGAAGTCTGTTTTTGTCGATATGTATGCCATGGCCACACAATTGTTAATTTGATTTAAGTTATCATTGGCTAACTTAGAGGCATCTTCATTCTCAATTTCTTCAGTTACGATCTTATTTTGTAAAACCTTCCAGGAACCAGTAAAGAATGATCCTGGATCTTTCCCGCCCCTTATACCTTCTACAGTTTCTTCCCATGATTTGTTACTTAAGCTTTGACAATCCTTGTATCCACTGGAACCTGCCAAAATTTGTGAGCTACCTGAAATGGAAACAGGATCAGATGCAGAAGAAAGAGAAGTTACAGACTCAAACTCTTTGAGTTCCGGCTTAACATCAGAAACATCAGGGACGCTACTTTGATTTGTTATAGGTGCTTGGGAAGCAATTTGAGTTGATCCAAACTCTGGTAAATTCTGCTCCGTAAATGCATAAATTAAAGATCCGTTTTCAACAAGAGAAATTATTGAATTATTATTTGATGGTGGAAGCGCTAGGCACCCCAGAGAACGTCCTCCACTGCTTACATAATTGGCTGCATGAATGACAATAGCTCTGTCCATGGCGGAAGTATTGAGCCCTTGAGAGATCCCTTTTAATCTAAGCGAAGTTCCATGTTTACCGCTATAGCGATTCGCAGTTACATAGAACCCAATACTTGATTGGTTAGAGTTATCAACATTTGAAAAGCGACTCGCTGGCGAAGCTACTGCTCCACTATTTTTTCCATGTGCAACGTTTGATTGAAAGACAACTCTCTTACTTCCAAGATCATAAATAAACATTCTGTCTTTATTTGATGGAATCGAAAAATTCACAAACGAGATTAGGCTTGAGTTAGATATTCCACCTTGTACTTGAAGTGTTTTAAAGGCAATTATAGCGCTTTTAACGGCCTTTTCAGGTATGCCGTAGGGGGTTAGTGCTGGGTAGTGCCCCTCTATCTCCTGTTCAACATTTTCACCCGCTATGGTCGGAGTGTTAAATACGAGAGCATAAAAAACCATGAAAATTAACAAAGATTTTCTATGAAACAAAAAATAGGGACTAGCTAATTCCATAAATGCCAATGCTTTCGAGCACATAAAAGATTCCAATCATAAATCAATAATTCTATCGGATTATTTTACTGCTACCTTTAACGGGGCAGTTAATTTGTCCAAAAATCATAAACTTATTCAAATGCCCCGCTTGCGGGGGCGGTAATAAAAATGGGCATATGACATAATTTATGTCATGGCTAAATTACCGAATGAAAAAGAATTGCAAGTCAGATTAGAGCTTCTCAGCAAGAAGATTAGCCTGAGTTTTACCCAAAAAAGAAATGAATTAAAGCGCGCACAGGACGATCTGGATGATTACGGCTATAGCCGTAAAACTGTCCAAAGAATTGAATCTGGAGCTACTGATTATACGCTATCTGACCTCGTAAAAATGTGCATGACATTTGAGATTTCATTAACCGACTTACTCGACATACCAGAATTAGACTCGCCAGATTCGCCAAAAGAAAATAAAGCTGAAAGGAAGCAGTCTGGGTATGCCTTAATAGAAAGGGGAAGAGGTAGTAGTTATTGGAGTAAAAGGGCCGAAAAAGCTAAGAAGGCCATAAACCTGCTCACTGCTAAAAAGAAAAAGAAATAATTATTCTAAGGTTTTACAATTTTCGTACTCACGAGATCCAACTTTATATTTATCACATTCGCTTTCTTCTTCATAAATTCTGCTTAAGGGAATTTCAAATGGTTTTCTATCGCCAACTTCAATTAGAAATTTTTTAATTTCATCTGCGTCGATTGCATAATAATTATACTTTTTAGCCGAGGATTTTTTAGTAAAAAAAGAAAATGTTCCAAGTAGAGCTCCGTTAAAGCTATTGAAAACAGGAGAGCCACTATCACCAACACACTCGTCTAGATCAACAGTAAATAATTTCGTCTTAAGATTCAATTTGTTAAGAATATCATTTGTCGACACCACATAATCCTCAACAATACTTATGATTTTACCTTTTTTAACATTGAATGGTTCAAGGGTGGACTTATTTTTACAGTGACCGATCGTTGTAAATGGCTCGTTTGCTTGTCTAGGCAAAGGGGAAGCTTCGAAATAACTTTTAGGTTTTAAATCCTTGATTTGCAAGATGCATAGATCTAATTCATTTTTATTCCCACAACCAAGAATAGAAATATTTGAATAAGTATTTCCTGTAATATCTTGAACGAGAATCTTTGTCTTTCCCGTCGTAGAAAAATCATCTTTAAAGGTATGATTAACAGTAACAATCTTTCCAGAATTATCTATGAAAAACCCTGCGAATGTATTTAAAAGATGGTTTGATTCGGAGAAAAATTGAATTTTTAATGTGGCAAGCTTCTTGGCCTCTAGGATTTGATTTTCGCTCTTGCCAAAATTATAAGTTTGTCCAAACAAACTAAACGACATCAAAAAAAGGAGAAAAATAAAATTAATCTTCACGAAGCCTTCTATCTATTAATTTATTTAAATCAGCATATCGTAAAATAAATTTCTGCATAAATTTCGCATCTTGCTTAGAAATTTCGGTTTTATTAACCACAACATATTTCCCAGCGATTTCGGATAGCTTTTTGTAGTTGGTAGAATAATTTTTTAACATTTTTTTAATGATATCATAGTTTCTATTCTTTTGTTCCCTTGTTAGTCCTTGGGCCGGTTCAAACTCATGAATAACATACCTCGTAGGCTTGCCTCTTTTTTTAATGACTTCAATAGCTTTAAATGAACGTCCATGAATTTGTAAATATTCAATAAATTTTTGTAAACTTGGAAACTTTGACGGAATATTATAAATAGAAGCATATTCAAAAACACAATTCATCTTCTGATCAAAACCACATAAGTCATCTGGGTCTTCTTCATTGTTTTCTGTTGCCGGATAACGGCTACTAGATCTAACTCCTTTTCCAGAGCTACCGCCGCCACCAATGCCTCCACCTTCGGCAGTAAGAGTCCCGCCTGCTGGAGTGCCCTCTTTCGCTTGCCCCTTCCTTGTAGATGTAGCTGATGAGCTACTCTCGCCTTCCTCTTTAGGTTTTTCGTCTTTTGGCTCGATTGGCTCTCTTCTACCTGAAGTACCTCGATCCATTGGATCGTAAGGATTAAACTCTGAGGATGATCCTGAGTAGTTATTAGGGCCATTGTAAAAGTTATCTGAAAAACCATTAAAGCCACTAGATGAATCACTATTTCTTCGATCTGAAACAATAGAGTTAGCTCGATTTCTAATATTGTTAATTTTATCTATATTCTTTTTATTGTTTGTAATTGATTTAATTTCATCAGTAAGCCTCTTGATTTCGTCCATTCGTGAATTACTATCAATATCTTCACGACTCTTACCTAGTTCGTCGGCAAGGCCATTTAGCGAATCAAGGCGATCTTGTAATCTCTTTAACTCTTGTTCCTCCGAACTCGTATCTTTTGGTTTGTCTTTGGGACGATAGACCGAATTGTTTGAACCATTAAAAAATCTAGAAGTATCAGGGTAACTGCTATCTGAATTTGATGTTAAAACAAGCTGTGATGATTCAAGTTTACTTTTAGGCTTAATGGTTACTTCGTTTTTAGGCTCTTCTGTAGTGACTTTAACGTCCTCTTTCTTCAGAGGATCTGGTTTAACTTCAACAGGTGTAACGGTCTCTACAATTCTGACATCTTCTTTTGGAGTAGGCCTAAATGATTTTCTCTTATAAGTAGTATCACTATTATTAACAGTGCTACCATTATCACCTATCACTTCTGTCGATGAACCAGAATTATTAACGGTTGTATCTGAAATACTAGATGGCCCAGAGGGACTCGAAGCAGAAGCAATAGAACGGCCAGGAGTGCCTATATCCCCTACGGCTGGTTTCCCTTTTTTGCTAAGAGAGACTCTCTCTTCATCTGAGCTATCACCAAGAGCAAAATAGTTTGAAAAGTATGAAGAGGTTTCGTCTGTAAGTTTTTCTGAGGTCAAGTTATTTTTAGCAACTAGTCCCTTACTCCTTTCATCGGCCTTGGCCCACCCTAGGCGCTTTAATAGTTCTTGAGAAACAGCTAAGTTGGAATCAATTGAATTTTTATTTTTCAGATAATATTCTTCATTAATTGCAACATCGGCCGAAATTCCTAAGATTGCCCTGATTTCTCCTTCGGCCTTTACTTTTTGAAAGGCTGGCAACTGCTGTCTCAATACGAGTAGCGTGCTAATTTCTTCAGGAGACAACTTGCGGCTATCTGTAAGTATTTTACGCAAGGCCTTATCTGAAATATTTAAATTGGTAATTTCTTTTTGCAGTATCTCGTCAACACCCTTCGCCGACATCATTTTGTTAATGATGGAGTCACTCAAGCTTGAAATAGAACAAGAACTTTCGCTATTGTCTGAAGATACTTTGCATTCCGAAGGGATATGCTTACAGACCTGAGTATTAAATTGATAATGCTTATTGCCCTTTGAGATCAGTTCATTATTCAACCGCAAATCACTTTTCGGATTCAACATAGGGTTTACAAGGTTATTCAGCGAATCACTTTCAGGAATTTCTTTTGAGAATAAACTAGATACATCAAAAATAGTTAAATCATTCTCAACTTTTTTTGGAGAGCCTTTACAATAAAGGAAATCAGAAATAGCAAAATTAGCTTCATCTCTATTGATTCCTTTATACTTTCTTCTTAAAGCAGGACTAAGATAATTTGAGATAAATTTGTCATCGACAAATTCCTTTGTGAAATCCTTCTCGCACAAGAACTTAGTCAGTAAATTTCTCGTCTGTTGTTGTTGATTATCCTGAGAAGACCCTCTACCGGTATTAGCTCCCCTTCCTTTAGATTGCTGAACCTGTTGAACAACTTCCTTGCTATCTGGTTTACCATATAACGACTGACAAGAGCGGTCTTGAGATTCGCTAATCAACTTTATAATGCGAGGATCGTTTTCATTTATAGTTTCAGGCTTATCCTTTTCTACAATTTCTTTATAAAATTTAGGATCTCTAACCATCCTTTCAAAAATTGGATCAGATTTTAATAGCTCATCAATTTCTGACTTGCTTATCTCTTCAACAGACGAATCTAATCTTTCTTCGAGATCTGAAGCCTTAATGGAGCTAATCTTTCGATTAAACGATCCGTTGGGTTCAACGAGTTTCATTATTGAATTACTAGGTGCACTTGTCTCTAAGAAAGTCCCTTTCTTTTTTAGCTCGTAATCTCCAACAATCTTTGCACTATCAATGGGGTCGGATCTGTCTTGAACCCAACGTTGAAAGCCTATAAAGTCATTATTAAAAGCTTTAGCTACTTTTAAATATGTCAGTCTTTTTGGATT
This sequence comes from uncultured Bacteriovorax sp., assembly GCA_964016365.1. Lineage (GTDB taxonomy): Bacteria > Bdellovibrionota > Bacteriovoracia > Bacteriovoracales > Bacteriovoracaceae > Bacteriovorax. The sequence goes on from CAXHHE010000005.1 coordinate 18,288, forward strand.
GCTGCTGGTTAATGAGAGATAGCTTTTGTATGGAACACACATTCCCGAATTCGACTCTTTCTCGGAAAGTTGATTCATAACCGTTCTTTCCATTAACCCCATTTGCGCTTGAATCCACTTATCAGGCTTCTCACTCCCAAAAAGCAATGTTGAGCGCTTTTTAAAGAGATCTTTATCACAACTACTACTCTCTCCAATTTCTTTGTAGACCTCGGAAATTTTTCCAATTCTGCAATTCTTAGGAATATTAATTTTAAAATCATCACTTAATTTTCTATTATTAATATTCCCTTCTGTAGAAATAATTCCTTTCTTCAGATAAATATCCAATCTCACTGATTGCTCTAATTGATTGATAAATTGAGATCTAATAGCTTCACTAACCAGAGTCTCGGTTTGACTGTCAACTTCATCTAAAAGATCTTGAGATTCGAGCTGAATTGATTTTGATTTTAACTTCGTGTAAAGATCCTTCTTTTGAATGCAATCGCATGGAGATTTCCAATCCCTAGCCCAAGTCTCACGTATCAACGGATCACAGGTACTATCACCGCCTAAGCTTGAAAAGCTAGCAAACTCTGAAAGCGCAGGCCTCCAGTCACACTGCTGTGAAAATGTGAACTGAGAGTATATTAATAAAAAAAGGATTAAAGTAAACTTCATCCTTTGTATTATCGGGCATTTGAGCAATATAATTGAGTAAATGATTAGCGAATATTTATAATCGCAATGGAATCAATATCTTAATATCGCCCCCTAAAGGGGGGCAATAGAAAAGAGTGCCAATATAGATTGTCTTATCTGATGTTTTTACAATACGACCTAAACTCTTTAACTGCCCATTTCCCATAACATCTTTTCTCCCAACCTGGTTGCCCAGCAGGAGGACAAGAGATAAGCCAGTCTTCCTTTTGCCCGTCTTTTAAAAGTAGATCAAATCCTTCATCAAATGTTGAGTAATAACAAGCCCAAGCTTTTAGTGTAGCTGGTTGTGTGTTAAACCAAGCTCTAGCATTTTCTTCAAATTTTCCTGATGGGTGGTCAAAACTCTCTCGTGGCCTTTCAAGATGATTTCTAAACTCCTCAAACCATTTATCACTCGGCTCTGAGCCGCTTGGTTGGGATGAGAACACTACACCGAAACGATTTTTTAAAGTTTCAATCATTTGTGAAGTGTAATTATCTTGAATAGCATCGCCCCCAATCCAAGAAGAATCTTTTTTGGATGATGGATCTCCGTATGCAAATTGCCTATAAACGTCAACACTTGAAATAGACTTTGTTTTCGACAACATATACTCAGCAACAATTTGACAGTCTAGCTTCTTTTGATCTTCGCTCTGATTTTGTGAAACATAAAGAGCACTTGACCAAGAAGTCTTATCTGCACTAGGGTCTGCTCCATTTTGTAAAAGTAGGTTTATGACCGAAGTATTACAGGCCCTACTTGCAGTGTATATAGGAAACTTAAGATAATCTGAACTTATTCCATGTACGTTAGTAGGCTGAACTGTGTTTACGTTAAATCCTTTTTTAATAAGTAATTTTAAAAAATTTAAATTTTCTTCTTGAGAACCTACAAAAGAATCTGACTTTTCATATGACATTCTATACTTTACTGCGCGATTAAATAATGGAGAATGCTCTTCTGAACTTGTATAAATCTCTTGCCCCCCCGGTAGAGAATCATCGACATAAAACATCGGATCAAATGTTCCATTGTTTATTTCAGAGATAAGGCCCTTTAAACTCTCGCTATGATCTATTAAGTCTGATGCTGATTCAGCTTTTTTAAGTAAAATTGAATTATCTTCGGCGAAGATAGGCGTTACTAGAAGAAAGAGTGTTAAAAAAAGTGCTTTCATATTCAATCCGTTTTAAATGATGTTAAACAAGATAATTATAGCTGTTTTTATTCTTTCCCGAATGAGTGCTGTAGAAATTACATGGTCCCTAAAGAATGATAAACACTTGGATTAACTGACTTTACGAGATCGTGCTCCATTATTTCAGCAATTAAATTTTCGTATTTTTTCTAAGGCCCGCGGTTTTCACGAATGTACCTAGTACATGCATTTGCTATAGAATCAAGCATGGAGACTAGATAAATCCCTGATAAGTCCTGGAAAAATTTAAAGTCCTTAATGGCGTCACCAGCATCCAGAGAATTTTGAAGTAGTTCAAAAATAACTGGATCTACAATTTCTTTTTTGTATTTTGGATTCGCAACAATTACCAAAGTTTTTACCAAGCTATTAGAGCTGTCTCTAACAAGCTCTAAATAAACCCCATTACTTCTAAGGAACTTTATTTTCAGATTTATAATCTGTGCCTTTTCTGCAATTAGGTTTAAAATTTTTAAATTAGACTCATGTTCAAAGCCTGTAATAGCTTCTAAAGACTGCAAAATCATACCTCATCCTTCTTGCAAAAACTTAAATTCGAATAATTCAATTTAAAATTTTTAAAAAATCTTTTACTCTGAGTGAGTACTTGCCAATAATAACTTTTAACTGGAAGCAATCTTTCTTTAGCAACTTTACTTGTTATTTGATTCTTCAATATAAATAAGCCAACTTTTAAATTCACAATCGGATTTTTTAAATCTTTCTCTGTTAATTTCCCGTATTCATTTTTTGCATGCCTCAAAGCAGACTTTGTATCAATTTGCAAAAGTCCAACATTGTTAGTCATGTCCTTATAATTCATTGTCTCAGATCCGGTCTTGAAGTCAGATTCAGCCTCTGCAATAGCTGCAATGTACACTGTATAGAAGACTGACTTTTCATAATTCGACAGTTCGTTAAAATTAACACAATCTAATCTTTTTAAATCCCCCTGATTAATTTCGGTTTCAAGCAGAGAAGAAAGCTTTGAATTTTGATTGATTTCTTCAATGATTGCTTCAGAATACTCTTTCTCCCAAGGAAATTTGCCTGACGATTTGTGAATCTTAACATCAATTTCCCTTAATGTGCTAAACTGAGAAACCATCTCAATTTCCTCGTTAGGTTTAGAGTTTTTACCACATGAGGCAATTAAAAATAGAATTGAAAACATAAAGATTGATTTCATAACTAATCCCTAACCTCAAAGTTTCCTTTGCTCGTTTGAAATTGCTGAGTGTAGCAATCTGCAAATTCTGTGTAAGAATTATTTCTGATTTTTCTATATCTCTTAATGAATTCAAATGAAGCTGATTCTTTTAAGACCTTTGAAATTTTTCCGGCCGTACCATTCCCCTTTTTTTCCTTCTGAAGTGAATTTTCTTCATCTCCAACAGGGTCGTTTCCTCCCCCTGAAATGCCTTTAATTCTTTCAGGGAATCTAATACGATCTCCACCAGATCCATCACCTCCCCCTCCCATGTCTCCATTTAACTTGCTACTAATTCTTCTCATAAATATCTCCTTGTTAAGATTCATCATGTGAGAAGAATACAAAGTTTCACCGGTGCCCACACAAAATGGGCCAAGTGAAACTCATGTGAAACAATAAATTTGCAAGGGATTCAAGATCTTAGATTAAAAGTGACTGTGTTCCACCTAAAAAAATGGAACACATAAATTTATGTAAATCTTACTTACTAATTGAATTAGTGGGAGCTGTAGGAATAGAAATAGACTCAACTTCTCTAGGGGCAATTAAATCTATAAGCTCTTTGTCCTTAGTAATTTTAGCAAAAAGGTGACAATCAAAATTCATATTGTTTTTTTCTAATGAAGCAATAGATCTTCCTTCTTTTTTCTTCTTAATATTCTTTTTGATTTCTTCACTAATTTTCTTAGTAGATAGTTCTTGATTTTCTTGACTACCACTTATAGAGGCCAAGCAAGATTTTCCAAGTGTCATCTCTTCACTTTCCTCTTTTAATTTAGTCGGTTTTACTACAATCTCTTCTTCTGACCCGCCAGAGTCTCCACCGAATCCACCGCCACCTACTGCAAACGCAGAAAGAGAGATTAGAAACAAAATTAATGAGATTGCACTTTTCATATCATCCTCGCCAAATTAACACACCAGTCTTATCGGATAAACAACTAGAATCTTTAGCTCTATTCAATATAGTGACTTAAACCAACAAAGCTCCGTTAAAGGTAGCAGTTGATTATGCCGATCTGAATTAGGATTTTGATCAATAGGATAAATGACATGAAAAAAAGTATCTTAATTTTAATCTTGATAGCCTCTACTAGTTGTAAAAATCCATTTCAAAAAAATCAAGGATCTAGTGGCGGTGGAGGATCTTCAAGTGTCCCATCTGCCGAGCAGATGAACTCGTTTTTAGATTCTCAAATGAAAGTAGAAATTCCTAAATGTTCTAATATTAGCTTAGATGAGCATTTAGAAAAAAGGGATTTTCCAATTGTAAAAGACGCTAAATACCCTTGGCCCGATTCATATTCAAAGGCTATCTCTGATCAATTCAAAAAACCCTATATGGAAAATCTCAGAACAGTCAAAATCAGGGAAGATGATCTAAAGGAAATTGGCTGTCCTGGATTAAATTACGCATCTGAAGATGAAAAAAGAAAATTTTGGATTTTGTGGCTGTCTGCAATCGCTAAACCGGAAAATAATTTTAACTCTAAAACTTGCTACCACGAAACTGATGGAACTGACTCATGTGGACTCTTGCAGATTGATTATGCAGCAGCTAATCGTTGGTGTGGCCTTCTGGCCGTTGAAATGAATAAAGTTTCTAAAAATTCAAAGGGAGAGACCGTTCCCAAATTTACCAAAGAAGACATGCTTGATCCTGAAATAAATCTTAAATGTGGCTTAATGATGATGGACTCTCAACTCCATGGAGGATCAAAGCTCTCCTTGACTGATGAAAGGCCACCAAAATTAAAGCGCCTAAAGAAAACCAGGACAGATCTAGAAGGATCACTTTTTGCAGATCCGGCCTGGTACTGGCGAGTATTGATGAATAACCAAAAGAAATTGGAAGTAATCAATTGGTTTAAAGTTCATGCAAATAGACAATTACCTTTTTGCAAGAGAACTAATTACCAAATTGAGCTAGATGGCAAGACATTTGATTTATCGACTGAGGAGAAACTAGTTTCTAAAACAAATGTTGGGAATTGTGATTCGTACTCTTCTAAAAAGAATAGAGAAATCTGTGAGAGAAAAAAAGGTGAAGACGATGAAGAAGATGTAACAGAGGCGCCGGGTGCGACTGGGAATGATATTAACTTGGGGGAAGCTCAAACAACCAAAGAAGAAAGTTGTGACATCGTTAATGATAATTCGCGCGACTTAGTGCCACCGAAGAAGGGGCACGATAGTTCTGTAAGTGATGATAATCAGTCTTCGATTACAAAATAGTGCCAACTATTCGGATCAGACTAGGACAATTGAAAACTTGTGTAACTATCTGTAACAAGAGCAAGAGAAGCGAATAATTCCGCTAAAGTTAGAACCTGCCATAGGATAGATTGAATAACAGGATGAAAAAATGAGAAGAAAATTATTAACATATCTTTCAATCTATTTTCTATTAAATGGTCAGTTGATTGCAGGTGAAAACCTAAAAACAGATTCTAGTGGGAACATCTCATACGATAAAAAATCAGAATTTGAAGGCAAGACTGATGATACCTTGATGAACTCAATTACCACAATCGCAATTGGTGCGATTTCTTCGAGAATGCTCCTAAAGTATCGCCCCTTAACATCGGATGCCTATGTAGCAAGTGCTGCTGGTACGGCGTACTTGGCAGGAGAAGTGGTCGCGACGACTAAATATAAAAAGGCGTCCGAGAGAAAGGAAGCAAATGTGACCGTTAATTCTAATGGTCAACAAGATGAAGCCCAAGTAAGCGCGATCAATGATCTACAAGAAAACGTAGAAGAAGCTAAGAAGGCCATTGATACAAAGAAAAAACTTCAACAAGTGGCATCCATCGGATATCTCGTCGCCGGTTCAATTGCTTTATCTCAACAATTCAGCGAAGAAGCTATGAATGCAGCCTGCATGAATGCGACAGCTTTAGCTCAAACCGAATTAGGAGCTTGTGTAAGTACAGGAACTGCAACTGCTGTAACAGGAGTTGGAGCGACCGAGGCCGCATCATGTGGGGCATGCTCGGCTAAAATAGCGACTCAGGCAACAGAATTTCAAGCTTATGTAAATTCTAGAAAAGTAACAAAAGGATCTAGTGCGCAGTCTGCAACAACAACACAAACCACCAGAGCATCTCTACAAGCTCAATTTGAAGCGCCATGTACTGGTGCTACAGCTCAAGCAATAAACTTTGCCCTTGCAAGGGCCTGCGGTGGAGCCTTTTCACTTCATAAAATGCTGGAGTCATTTTCTCCTACTGGTGGAATAGGTAATAGATCATTAGAAAATTTTTCAAAATTAATAGCAAAAGATAAATCCATATTATTCAAAGACAATAGTGGCCTTAAAACGAGTCCATTTGAGTACATGATTAAGGAGCTAATTCCTACTGCAAATGCAGGAACTATTGGACTTCTAGGAATGGGTGCTGGCGCGACTGCCGCCATGATGGTTGTAGATAAGCAACTTTCAACAGCAATCGATATCCAAATGCACGTTCCCTTACATAGAAGTATTATGTGGTTTGGGTTGGCCGCAATGAGTGCAGGAACTTCAAAACAGTCAGACAAAATTTCAGACGATATTCAACAACAAATTGAAAAAATAAAACCGATCGCCGCAAAAATGAATAATTTAGGTCAATCTATAAAGGCACAGAATATATATGAGACAAAAATTGATATTACTGAGCAATTGAAAAATAAAAGTAACACTTACAGCTTTTCGGAGAATGGAACTGATAAGATGCCTTGTCTTTTATCTAACTCATCATCAGGCTGTAAAAGCATTGATGAAGAGTACAAAAAAGTCGCCACCCTCTCCGGCCTCGATCCACAATTAACAAAAATGGGTTCGGCCATGACTCAGTTTGGAGATGGAATTCAGGGGTCAAGCTCAATTTCTGGCTCGACCCTTAATAGCGCGAATTCTTTAATGGCTAATGCCGTGGGCTTAAAAAAACTCAAAGACGACCAAATTAAGAAATATAGATTAAACAATTCGGGATTTGACCTGGATGCAGAAGCAAGTAAATTCTCTTCTGGTGTTAATTCAAAAATTGCATCGATTCTAAAAGAAAAGGGACAAGACCCACAAAAATTTCTAGCTTCTATTTCTGGCTTTAGTCCTGAGAGTAACTTAAATAAATCAAATCCCACCAGCACCCAGGAATCTCAAAAAGACGAAGCAAAAAAAGCTTCGACTGCAAATTCAATAGCTCCAGGTAAGAAAAAAGAAGCTGAAAAATTTAACTTTGTATTTAAGGATGATCAACCTCAGCTAGGATTAACTCAAGAAGCAAGCGATAACGAAGCCGAGGACTTTGAATTCAATACACCTCAAATTACAAAAGACAGAGATAAGTCTATCTTTCAAATTATCTCAAATCGCTACATACGAAGCGGCTATCCGAAACTTTTAGAAGAAATTAAATCAGAACCGACCATTACCGAAACTGCTCAATAATTTAAGATGCTCTAAATATAAAGCTTGGCACTCTTCGATTGTTTCTTTAATTACCTGAATCAAAGGAAGTACATCATCATTTTTAAAATGTGTGTAATGCTCAAGCATTTCAGTCAGGTACAGGTGAATATAGTTACAATATCTCAAGAGGTGCTCACCAAGCTCGTAATTTTGAAGCAAGTCTAAACCAACATCTGTGCTCTTAAATCCCTTTTGAAGGCCTAATGCATACAGATTGGCTTGTACCTTTTGGGTAATAAATAAACCATTGCCCAAAAATTGCGTTAAAGGCCTTCAACTCGCTTCCCTCAAGAATAGACTTCAGGCGTTTAATTTCTAGATCGATCACGAAATACCTCCTAGTTGATTATTTTGATTAAAAAGATTAATATTTAAAAAACTGGTGGCTTTTGAGTGAAACTTGCAGGAATCGTCTCTTTTGCCACCAGAAACCTCGCTTCATTCGGAACGAGACTTTTTATAAGCTGGGTCTTTCTCCCCTGTCGCCAACCCACGGGCGTTACTCGCCCGAGGGGCAAAAAAAGAATTTCTAACTATGAAGAAAAATCAACAGACGAAAGCCTCGTTAGAGGCGGTAATATTTATTTTGGCTGAGTGAGGCACAGCCGCTGTCTCTTATACACATCTGACGCTGCCGACGAAGGCTTCTGTGT